>NZ_CAAAFT010000338.1:0-2235 GCF_900634765.1 Candidatus Protofrankia californiensis
CCGGCGTCGCCAACCGGTGCCACTGGAATTCCTCCCCGCCTCCGCAGCGCCGACGTCACGACGGGTTGCCCCGGTTGCGCCGTAACGTAAGCGTAGTCCTCGCCACAGCAATGACAGCGTCCGGTACGGGAGCACATCACCCGAACGCCGGCCACAGAGTCAACCGGCGTCCGGCGGCAACCGGGCACGACAGGTCTGCCGCGCCCGGCAGGCAGGCTCCCGTACAGGGTCCCCTACGTTGAGAAGGAGCAGGACCGGTGGTCATCATCGCCGGTGCCGGTGCCGGCGGAGTCCGTACAGCCGTTCCAGCGGTGCTCCGCGGCCCGGTCGGCCGGTGAGACGTATGGGAGCTCACACGGCGGTGTGGCGTCCGGACGTGCGTCCATACTCGGTGGGATGCGACGTCACCCGGTCCGTTCGGCTGGGAGTGGATGATAGGCGGCAGAGCGCCGTATCCGGGGGGAGGCAAGTCGCGCCCAACGATGCTGATCGTTTCGAGGTGCCGCTGTACAGCGTCGCCGAGGCCGGCCGGTACCTGCGAGTGCCGACCTCGACCTTTACGACCTGGGCATACGGATATGCACGACGGCGACCCGGACGACCCCCGGTTCGCGGTGAGCCGATCGTCACCGCACGTCCTGCGACGGAGCACGGCGAGGCTGTGGTGCCGTTTATCGGTCTTGCCGAGGGCCTGGTGCTCGCAGCGATCCGGCGTGCCGGTGTGCCACTTCAACGCATCCGGCCCGCCCTCACCCGCCTGTCCGAGGATCTCGGGATCGCGCACGTCCTGGCGTCCAAGGCCCTTTACACCGACGGCGCCGAGGTACTCTACGACTTCGCTGAGAGCCAGGGCGACACACCTGAAGCGCGAGGTGCACGGGAGCTGGTCGCCGTGCGTAAAGGCCAGCGGGTGTTCGGGGATATCGTCGAGGCCTACCTGCAGCGCGTCGACTTCGCGCCGGACGGCTATGCCCAGCTCATTCGTCTACCCGAATACCAGCACGCCGACGTCGTGGTCGACCCCCGCCGCGGGTTCGGTCAGCCGATTTTCTCCCATGGCGGGGCCCGGCTCGAAGACGTTCTGGGCCGCTTCCACGCCGGCGAGCAGCTCGCGGAGGTCGCTGAAGAGTTCGGTGTCCCCCCGGACGAGCTGGAAGACGCCGTACGCATCGCCAGCAAACCCGCCGCCTAGTGACAGCACATCCCGAGGGGCTTCCCCACGTCTTCGTCGACCGCAGCCTCGGTCGTATCGCCGTCCCTCGGCTGCTGCGACAAGCCGGTATCGAGTTGACGACGCTCGCCGAACACTACGGTATCCCGCACGACGAGAAGGTCGAGGACGTCACCTGGCTCACCGATACCGCTCGGCTTGGTAGCGTTTATGAAAGACGAAAGGATCAGACGCAGACCCGCCGAGAAGGCAGCCGTCATAAAACACGCCGCTCGCTGCTTCTACATCACTCGGCAGAACCTGTCCGGTCCGGAAATGGCCCAACGATTCATCGACAATCTCGACGCGATCGTCACCGCGTGCACCAAGGCGGGACCATTCATCTATGCCGTTCACTCCAACCAGATCAAAGAAATGGATCTCGGCTAGCGAAATTCAACCTGCTGCCCGCAGCGATTTGACGAGTTTTGCGTAACCGTCTTCTTCGAAGAGATTCACCCAGTGCCATTTCTGCAGGCGATCCGGCAACTCGCAGTGTTCGAGCCGTACGGGAATCAGGAAGATCGATCCTTCGGGCTGCTCGTCGGCGACGTCCAGCGCGTGTTTGATTTCCTTCTGGACGTACCCCCTCTTACCCGTGGACGTCGAGGACAGGCAGACGAGAACAACACGACTGGTACGAATGGCTCGACGAATCTCCAGGTCCCAGTCCTGACCGGGCAGCAGGTCCTCGGTGTCGAGCCAGACCTCGAATCCGTCACCGCGCAGCCGCTTGTAGAGATCCCGGACTCGAGGTTTGTCCTGGGACGCATGACAGAGGAAGATCTTCGACGACCCGGCCACCGTCGTGGTCAGTGTGTCCCCAGCGGCCTCGCCGGCGAGATTGAGATAACGAAGAGCGAGATAACGAACAGCAAGTCGCTGGAACACGGCATTGCCGGGGAAACGCTGTCTTGCCGCGCGCAGCAGCCTTCGGTAGGGCGCACCCTCGATGGTCCCGGTGTCGAGCTCGAAGAAGATCTGGCTCCACCACTGTTCCGGGTTGCTGCCCTGGAGAACCGGGC
>NZ_CAAAFT010000339.1:0-2627 GCF_900634765.1 Candidatus Protofrankia californiensis
TACGTGCTCGACAAGCCCGATCCGCTGGGTCTGCCGTCCCTGTTCCGTTTCGCCTCCCCGCTGGTGGCCGCCGTTCTGCTGGCCCTCGCCGCCGCGGCCTGGCGCGCCGGCCTGCGCCACTACCGCTCCACCGGCAGTTGATCTCCAGACGGGCCGGGCACGTCTTTCGCACCGGTCTCATCCCGGGGCGGGCAGGCCAGGAGCTTCCTGGCCTCGGCGGCGGCCTGGATCGAGGCGGCCAGCTCCTCACCCTGGGTAAGGCGGTCACAGGTCCGCTCCTGTCGTGATGGGCCGGGCCGCGGCGAGGAAGCCCTCGACGAGGCCGGGCCGGGAGTAGTAGGCGTCGCCGATCCCGTCGGCCACCCGGCGGCGCTGGTACTCGAACAGGACGGCGAGCTTCCACAGCGCCATCGCCGTGTACCAGTCGACGTTGGCCACCTCGGTGCCGGTGGCGGCCGCGTAGCGGGCGGCCAGCTCGGCGCGGGAGGGATAGCCGTCGGCGAGGGTCGCCGCGCTCATCTCGGTCAGCGCGTGCGGTGGCTCGCCGGGCACCGCGTAGGTGGCCAGCAGGTAGCCGACGTCGCGCAGCGGGTCGCCGATCGTCGCCAGCTCCCAGTCGAGCACGGCGACCAGCCGGGCGGGCGGGTCGGCGGCGAGCATGACGTTGCCCAGCCGGAAGTCGCCGTGGACGATCGTCGGCGCGGCCGGCGCCGGCGGGTCGTCGACCAGCCATTCCAGCAGCGCGCCGAGTTCCCCCGGCAGGCCGTGCCCGTCGGGGTCGACGATCCGCGCGAAGCGCCGCAGGTGACGCGTGACATCGCCAGAGGGCCGCCCGAAATCCCCGAGGCCCGCGGCTGCGTGGTCGACGCGGTGCAGCGCGGCGAGCGTGTCGACGAGTGCCTCACCGACCGCGCGCCTGCCGGCCGGCGTGTCGAGCGCCGGTGGCGTGCGGGTGGTGGCGACGATCCCGGTGACGTGTGCCATGACGTAGAACGGCGCGCCGATCACCGCGGTGGACTCCTCGACGGCGAGGATCCGCGGCACCGGGACCGGTTCGTCCCACAGCGCCCGCTGCACCCGCGCCTCGCGGACGACGTCGTGGCCGCCCGGCGGGATCGGCGGTGGCGGTGGCCGGCGCACCACCACCCGGCGCTCGCCGTCGGACACCAGGTAGGTCAGGTTGGAGTGGCCCTCACCGATGCGCCGCAGCGTGATCGGCCCGCTGACCAGCCCGCGGTCGCGCAGGTAGGCCTCGAGCCGCGCGGTGCCGAAGGGCGGCGCACTCCCGACGGGCGAAGCGGCCTCGGCCGCCGGCGCGCTCCCGGCGGACGAGGCGGCCCTGACAGGTGGGACACCTCCGGCGGACGAGGCGGTTTCGACGGGCGGGGCGGTCTCGGAGGATGCGCTCACTGCGCGTCGACCAGCCGCTTCAGGTAGCCGCGGGGCCACAACGTCTCGAACTGCCCGGCGCCGGCCTCACCGTCGATGGTCACCTGGCAGGCAGCCTCGGACATCAGCGTGTCGGAGCCGACGGGCAGGTGCGCGATGGCGTAGCGCCGCATCCACAGGTGCGTCGTCCCGCCGCGGGCGTCGGTCAGCTCGGCTTCCAGGCTCTCCTGGCCCATCTCCCTGTCGTAGGTGGCGTGGTGGCGGCTGTCGACGATCGCCACCGGTTCGCCGTCACGCAGCACGTAGCCGTTGACGCCCAGCTCGCCGCGGGCGATGTGGAACATCGCGTTGAGCTCCGCGCCCGACGGGGTGCCGGCGGCGAGCCACTTCCAGTGGTGCACCGCGCTCCAGTGCCGCCGGCCCCAGGAGTGGTCGCGGTGGGCCCACACATCGGCGAACGGGATGACCCGCTCGCCGACCCGCAGGGTGCCCGACGCGCGCCCGGCCTGCTCGAAGCGGTTGGTCGCCATCCACGGCGGGCAGCCCGCCGGGTTCTCGCGGTAGCTGAAGGGCCGGTGGCTGGCCTCGAAACGGTAGTCGATGTCCACCTCGTCGCCGGCAAAAACGATCTCTGCGGTGCGCAGCGGGTCGGGCTGGCGCAGGTACAGGCCCGCACAGTGCCAGTCGTCCAGCTCGCTGGCGTCGCCCAGTTCGACGTTGAAGGCGCCCACGACGATGTTCCGCTCGCGCTCGGGGAAGTAGACGCAGATCTGCCGGCCGGCGACGCCGCGCCCGTCGGTCCAGACGTAGACCTGCGCGGCGATCCGCTCGGCGGGCAGGACCAGGTTCCAGAACAGGCTGTCGCGGGTCTTCACACCCGGCGCGACCCGGTGGCGCAGGTCGTCGCTCTCGACGACGTGACCGGTGGTGAACGTGACGCTCATGCGTAGAGCTCCTCGATGGTTTCGGCGTAGCGCTGCTCGATGGGCCTGCGCCTGAGCTTCGCTGTCGGGGTCAGCTCGTCGCCCCCGGGGACCCAGTCGTGGTCGAGTACCTTCCAGCGCTTGATCTGCTCGATCCGCGCGAGCTTCTGGTTGCCCCGCCGCACCGCGTCCTCGACGGCGGCGGCGACCTGTGGGTGGCGGGTGAGCGTCGCGAAGTCGGCCGGCGGGATGCCGGCCCTGGCCCGGAACGCCTCCAGGCCGTCGCGGTCGAGCACGATCAGCGCGACGTTGTAC
>NZ_CAAAFT010000340.1:0-2485 GCF_900634765.1 Candidatus Protofrankia californiensis
ACGCCAGTGGCTGGCGTTTCCGGCGGGCGCGAGCGCGGCGCCGCTGGTCGCCACCGTGGCCGACCGGTATCCGCTGATCGATCTGTCCATCCGCGAGCCGGCGATCGAGGACGTCATAGCCCGGCTGTACACCTCGGGTACAGAGGATCCCTCAGATACGAGGAATTCCTCGGGTGCAGAGGATTTCTCGGGCACGAAGAATCCCTCAGGAACGGAGGATGTCCCGGGCACGGAAGATTTCTCGGGTGCGGAAGATTTCTCGGGCACCGACGGGAACCGCCCCGTCCCCCGGCAGAGCGGGACCTCGGATACGGCAGCGTCACTATGACGACGGAACATGATGACAGTGGCACGACGCTGACCGGTACGACGCTGACCGGGGCCAGGGCCATGACAGCGACACCACGGTGAGAGGGAGCGTCGCCACCTACCTCACGGTCGCCCGGTGCAGCGCCCGCCGGTACGCCGGTTACCGTGCCGCCACAGCCGCCGGCGCGTTCACCAACACCGTGTTCGGGATCATCCGCGCCTACGTCCTGCTCCAGGTGTGGCACCAGCAACCCGGCCTCGGCGGGTACGACGCCAGCGGCGTCGTGACGTTCGTCTTCCTCGGGCAGGCCCTGATCACGTCGATGGCGCTGTTCGGCGGTGGCATAGACCTGCCCGAGCGTGTCCGTTCCGGTGCCGTGACGATGGACATGGCCCGGCCGGTGAGCTTCCAGACCTGGTGGCTGGCGGACGACGGCGGACGTGCCGCCGTCCAACTGATCATCCGGGGGGTGCCGCCCATGGCGGTCGCGGCCCTCCTGTTCGATCTGCGGCTGCCGACGTCAGTGGGCACGACGTCCACAGGCATGGCATCCGCGGGCATAGGGGGCGTCATCGGCACCTGGGGCTTGTTCGCCGTGTCCGTGGCCCTGGGCTTCCTGGTCAGTTTCGGACTGCGTTACCTGATCGCTCTCACGAGCTTCTGGCTTCTCGACCAGCGGGGGCTGGAAAGCGCCTACACCCTGTGCGCGGTGTTCCTGTCCGGTATTTCCGTACCTCTGACAATCATGCCGGGAGCGCTGCGTGGCCTTGCCGAGGCGCTGCCCTTCGCCGCGATGATGCAGATACCGGCGGACGTGTTCCTCGGCAACCGGACCGGTGCGTCGCTATTTGCAGCGATCGCGTTGCAGGCAGGATGGGCCGCCGTGCTCCTTGCGTCCGGTCGTGCGCTCACCGCCCGTGCCACCCGGAAGCTGGTCATCCAGGGTGGCTGACAGCGGGACGGCCCGACCCGGCGGGCACGAACGATTCGACCCGTACGAACGATACGGCTGGTATGAAGCAGTGCGGCATTACCTGCTGTTCGCAGCGGCCTGGACGCGGGTCGCCTGGCAGTACCGCGTCTCGGTGCTGCTGCTGGCCGTCGGGCAGTTCCTGGCAACCGGCCTGGACATCGTGGTGATCGGTGTGCTGTTCGCCCGCGTGCCGCGGCTGGCCGACTTCGACCTCGCCGAAGTGGGTTTCCTGTTCGGTACGTCCTGCACCTCCTTTGCCGTGTCCAACCTGCTGTTCGGGTCGGTGGAACGGATCGGCGAACGGATCCGGGACGGCAGTCTCGACGTGATGCTGGTCCGGCCGGTCGGGCTGCTCGTGCAGGTCGCCACGGACGGTTTCTCCCCACGCCGCCTCGGTGGCCTCGTCCAGGGCGTCGGCGTCCTCGGACTGTCCCTCGCCGGGCTGGACGTGCACTGGACGATCGGCCGCATGCTGCTCGTCATTACTATGATCATCTGCGGGATCGGCATCTTCAGCGCAGTCTGGATTGCCGGGGCGGCGTTCCAGTTCGTCGTCGAGCAGGCCGCGGAGGCGATGAACGCGGTCACCTACGGCGGGAGCTTCCTGACCCAGTACCCAATGTCGATCTACGGTCGGGACGGGATGCGGATGCTGACCTTTCTCGTCCCGCTGGCGTTCCTCAACTGGCAGCCCGCCCTGTACGTGCTCGCCAAGCCCGACCCCCTCGGCCTGCCGTCCCTGTTCCGTTTCGCCTCACCGCTGGTGGCCGCCGCCCTGCTCGCGCTCGCCACCGCGGCCTGGCGTACCGGCCTGCGCCATTACCGCTCCACCGGCAACTGATCGTCCGGCAGGTAGCCGACTTCGCACCGGGCCCGTACGCCTTCAAAGCGGCAGGCAAGCATGCCGCACCTGTTCCGCCGGTGACAGATGGCTTGGTTGTGGCGGGTTGCCCGTCACACTGGCCGTACCACCGAGCTGAGCTGAGATCGTCGTGGTCGGCGGGTTGCACAGTCGATCTGAGGGCATGCATCATGCATGCATGACGACCGTCGTGGTCCGCGACCTTCCCGACGACATCCACCGCAAGCTGCAGGAACGAGCCCGCGACGCGGGCCAGTCGTTGCAGCAGTACCTGACGGTCCAGCTCGCCCGGCTCGCGACGACCCCCACCCTGGACGAAGTGATCAATCGGATCACGACT
>NZ_CAAAFT010000340.1:3128-6237 GCF_900634765.1 Candidatus Protofrankia californiensis
TCCGCTACCCGGCTCGCCCGCTGCTCCGGCGAGCATTCGAGCTCCGGAACAACGTCACGCCCTACGACGCCTGCTACGTAGCGCTCGCCGAGAGCCTCGACTGCCCGCTTTACACGGCCGACGCCCGCCTTGCGAAGACGCCCGGCCCGACATGCCGCATAGAGCTTATTAACTGACTGCTCATCTTGGCTGACTGCCCAGCTCGTACCGTTCACCGACATTGAACTCGTGGGATAACCCGGCCAGAGAGCCAAAGGCAGCGCGATCATACCTCTGGCGCGCTCCCGGAAGCCCAGGTCCCCAGGCCGCTATGGGGGTTCGAGTCCGAGGTTGCTCCCGGCCGGACAACCCCGCAACAGGCCGGGGCGGTGCTGGACGTGGTGGACTTTTCATCCAGGGCCTCGTCATGATGACTCGGCTTTCGCGGTTTTCATGATTGGTTTGGCATGCCTGATGTTCGACAGATGATCGGAAGACAGCCATCACCAAGGCAAACATGGGAAACGCCACGACAGTGAGCAGGCGGCGCACCCGACGCGACCGGACCGCCGCCGTCAGCTCCTCGACCGCCTCCCCACACGTGGTGTGCCGATCGGCCGGGACCACGGCCATGGCCTTGAGCAGAACCCGATTGACCGAGGCGGAGCCGATGACGGGATAGGGTCGGCACCGACTGGTCAAGCCTGAACCAGTTCAGGACTGGTACCGCGGCGAGCGGGCCAGCCTGTTGATCTCAGGCTGTGAGGTCGTCCGAGGAATTGTGATGTGGACGTGTCCCGTGGCATCGGGGAGGGCCACCAACCGGGAAGAGCATCCTCGGGCCTGAACGAAGTCTCGAATGTTGATCTCTATCGTAACACCGCGTTCCGGCTCAACAGCCCGTCGACGCGGCATTGCGGAGGCTGCGTCGATTCTCGACCGAACTGGAGGCAGCCGCGCGGCTGGGCGCCGTAGTGTCCCGGCCGGCCGAATTGCTGCCAGTGTCTTCGGCGTCGGAGCCTTTCATTGATCAACCACCAATGAAGACACCGGGCTATCCGCCGGTTCGTGCATTCACTTGTGAGGACGTCTGACCATGGATCCTGTCGGTATGAACGGCAGTGCACCTCATGGCTCACGGACACGAGCAGGCTACCGGCGATCGGCGGGGTCGAGCCGGGGCGAGGCGAGGCGCCAGGCCCTGCTCGATCGTGTCGCCGACGACCTCGCGGCCAACGGCCTGGTGGACTTCTCGCTTCGGCGCGCCGCGCGGGCGGCTGGCAGCACGCACAAAGTGCTTCTCTACTACTTCGATGGAGCCGAAGACCTGCTCACGCAGGCGATCCTTCGGCTGCGGGAGAGACGCATCGACAACGCCTTGGCCGCCATCACCGGCGGACCGGACCGTCAGACGTTGGCGGTGCGGGTACGCGCCGTGTGGCTCATCCTCATGGGAGAGGAGTCAGGGCTGCGGGTGCTCGACCAGGCCATCGGATTGGCGATGTACGACCCCCGGCGCTATGCGGAACTTGGGCGGGAGGCGTCCAAGCAGTATCTGCCCGCGCTCCTGTCCATCTGTCCGGAGGACTGGTCCGAGCAGCGGAAGCTCGAGGTCGCCGAAATGATCATGGCAATCCTACGCGGTTTCTTGGTGGACTGGCTGACCAGCGGGGACACAGCGGGAGTCAGCGCCGGGTTCGAGGCCTTGGTCCGTGCGCTGGACAGAGAAGAAGCCGCCGGGGAATAGCCGCCTGCCACCGCTGAGCGCGTAGCGCCAGAGCACCGTCGACGTCGCATGGACACGAAGTGAACCGCGTGGTTCACTTCGTCTTGGAAATGATTCCGGTCCATGCGGAGGTCGGTGTGCGGGTGTCTGTGGAGCGGGAGAAGGTTCGCTTCGTCAGCGGCGACACGGAGTGTGCCGCCTGGCGCTCCTTCCCGCGCCGCCACCTACCTGGTCATTCGCCAGCAAATCGCCTCGCCCCCGGCAACGCGGATGCCGCGCCGCACGGAGGTGGACGGGCATGAGCGAGATCGAGCTGTCCGCCGGGACAATCGACTACGAGGACACCGGCGGCGACGGCCCCGCAATCGTGCTGTTGCACGGGCTCATGATGGACGCCTCGCTATGGGACGGACCGATCGCCGATCTGTCCGTCGATCACCGATGCGTGGCACCCACGCTGCCGCTTGGGGCGCACCGTCACGCGATGCACGCCGGCGCCGACCTGTCGCTGCCCGGGATAGCTCGACTGGTCGCGGAGTTCCTTGACCGCCTCGATCTGCATGACGTCACCCTCGTCGGCAACGACACCGGTGGGGCGCTCGTCCAGCTGCTCATCCGCGACGGCGCCGCCCGTGTGGGACGGGTTGTGCTCGCCTCGTGCGAAGCGTTCGACAACTTCCCGCCAGGGCTGACAGGCAGGACACTCGCGCTCACCGGCAAGCTCTCGCCCCGGATGTTCGGGCTGTTCATGCAGCAGATGCGGCTCCGGCCGCTGCGGCGGCTCCCGATCGCATTCGGGTGGCTGACCATACGAGGGGACCCTGTCACCGCCCAGTGGATGAATCCGGTCATGAAGCAGCCTGAGATCCGCCGCGACGCCGTGCGAATGCTGCGGGCAGCAATGGCAGACACCCACCTCATGCTTGAGGCGGCCGAACACCTGCCGAGCTTCGATCGTCCCGCCCTCGTGGTCTGGGCAACCGGGGACCGCGTGATGCCACCCGAGCACGGCCGGCGCCTCGCCGAACTCCTCCCGCAAGGACGGCTGGTCGAGGTGGAAGACAGCTACACGCTCATCCCCCTGGACCAGCCGGCCAGAATCGCTCGGGTCATCCGGGAGTTCATCCAGGCAGCCGACAGAACCTAGCCCAGCCGTCGCGGTAGTGGATTGACCCCGCCGTCGACGGTCCCGCGGACTTCACAGCGGCAGGCAGGCGTGCCGCAGGGTCCACACCACGCCTCCTGCGCGCCCGGACGTCAGGCGCCCGTGCAGGAGGGTGGTGGACAGCGGTGGGACGTCGATGCGCCAGAACACCTCCGAAGGCGATCGCATCGCTGTGACCAGCGCGGCGCGGACGACCGCCGGATGCGTCACAACGATCATGCTTCCCGGCTCGGACGCCC
>NZ_CAAAFT010000341.1:0-4687 GCF_900634765.1 Candidatus Protofrankia californiensis
GGGTGTCGGTGGTCGGCGGCTTGTCGTGCTCGGCGTTGTAACGCTGCCGGGCCGCGCGGGCCTGGGTGTGCAGGGCTGTGTAGAAGTCGTCGGGCGAGCCCTCCTCGCGGATGCCGGCCGCGACCAGCCAATCGCGGACCTCGGCGGTGGGCTCGTCGGCGAAGACGGCGCCACGCCACCGGCCAACCTTGACTTTGAACAGGACGGCGTCGTCGATGGCCCGGATCCGCTCGTGTGGGGTGTCCGGGTCGGCGAACTGCTCGCTGGCCTTCATCAGCAGCGGGTGGTCGATCTGGTCGAGCGGGGTGCGGGCCTGCGGGATCGGCAGGTGCAGGTCCTCTCGCAGGCAGCGAAGCGTCGGGCGGACCGGCACCGTTCACTCGTTCCAGTCGCCAACTCCGCCGAGCTGCTCGATCCGCTCGGCGGACAAGCCAGTCAGCGCGGTGACGGAGGCGGTGAGCGAGCCGTCGAGGATCTTCATCGACGCGACCATCCCCCGGCGAACCTCCTCACGGCGCTGCTCGAGATAGACCCTGACCGCCTCGGCGACGAAGTCCTTCTTGGACATGCCCAGGAAGTGCGCGGCCTGCGAGATCAGCTCGTCCGTCGCTGGATCGATCTTCAAAGGCGCCTGGCGGCGGGCGCCGACGGTCGTCATGGCCATCCCTCCTCTCAGACCATGGTACCCAAGTACCTCAAGGCTCGCTGGCGCCCGAACGTGAACCGACGGAAGGGACGACGGTGTGGTCGCGCAGGACATCGTCTGTAGCGGCAGTTGGGTGCGCCGGGGGGCCGATCGGACCATAGGGCCCGAGGAAGGTGACGCGCGTGAGGAGGGACCCCGAGCACAGCCAGGACGGCACCGGCGTCAAGAACAGCGAACCCATCGACGATGCCAAGACCGGGACGTCTCGGACGATCCGGCGAAAACCCGTCGCCCGTCCTCTGGTCGTGGACCGGATCGAGACCGTGACCATGGCCCCCGAGCAGCGACGAAGAGCGGTGGAGGCGCTGGCCAACCTGATCGTGCGCGCGGAGCAAGCCGGCGCGTTCGCGACCGAGCGGGACAAGGACCGCTGAAAACCACGAACACGTCCGCGTGAACACGACCGGGTTCAGCACGCACCTCCGGCTGCCGCCCACAGTCGCACGTCCGCAGCCGCCGTTCACCGGCGTGGGGAACGCCTCCGGCCTCGTGGCCAGGTGAAGCCGCGTCAGCGTCGCGACCATGCACTCTCCGCGGACACCGTACGGCTGCACGCCCGGCGAGCCATGTATGCGCACCAAGTCCGACCCCGTCCCGGACTGATCCGTGATGACGTACCTGCCAGCGCCGGGGACGAGCGCGGCCAGTGCCACAGCACGCCTGCCGTCTACGGGCCGCGCGCTGGCCGGACCGCACCACTACCTGCCGTAATCGATTGCTCCAGAGCCAGGTTGGGCTCGAACCGTTCCCTGAGCGCCCTGACCTGCTCGTTCCTGGGCCACAAACACACCCGACCTATAGGTGAGACCTATTTATGTTTATGCAGGTCGGATGGTTCGTCACGTTGAGTGGTGGACCTGAGTGACCACAATACGAACCGCCATCCCACCCTGCCCGGACCGGTCATCGCCCTCGCTATCGCGCCCGGCAGGCCGTCTACCTGCACCGACACTGCTCCCGTATGACAGATGCCGGACCGCGCCGTCGGTCAGCGCGTCGACAGCGCCGTTGGTCGCGGTCCCCCAGGAGTCGTCAGAACGCGGCGCCGGTGACCGACCGGCGGTCGGCGGTCGGCGGTCGGCGGACCATCACGTGTCGCCTCCGAATCGGGACCGCATGGACTTGGTCAGGTACTGCCGAGGGCTTTGCGGAGGTCCTTCATCAGGAGGAACAGGTGCATGGGGTCGGTGGGGCTGGGCTCGAACTTCGCCAGGCGCAGGTAGAAGTCGCGGGCGGTCTCGTTCTCGTAGTGGATCAGCAGGGCCCGCACTCCGATGACCTCTCCGGCGGCGGCAACGCGGCGCAGTGCGTCGACCACCAAGGCCTGGCCCAGCCCGGCGCCCTGGACCGACAGATCTACACCGAGCCGGGTGAGGATGACTACCGGCTGGTGGTAGCGGCCCGCGCCCTGCGTCAGCCGCCGCGGCGCCTGCGTCGGCGCGACCGACCCCGCCGCCAGCGCGTAGTAGCCGACCACCCGCCGATCGCCGTCCTCGGCGCCGGTGACCACGTACACCCGGGATGAGCCCGATTGGTGCGCCTGCAACGCGTGCGCCGTCAACCAGGACGACTGCGCCGCCGACCCGCAGTCAAACCCGGACAGCACATGGCTGGCGGTCGCCGGTTCGACCGGGCCGAACCGGCGACCGCTCACCGACCGGCCTGGCCAGGCTCGGACTGGTCCAGCACGGTGGGTGCCGACAGCAGCTCCCGCAGCCCCGCCACCTCGGACGCCGGCCGGTCCAACGCATGGTCAAACGCCTGCCAGGCCGCCTCGTCCAGGATGAACACCTGCCGATCCGCCAGAATGTCGGCCGCCGCCTCGGTCGCGGCCTTCAACACGAACGCCGACACCGTGCTCCCGGAGGCCGAGCTGGCGGCCTCCAGCAGCGCCTTCTGCGCCGGCTCCACCCGAAGGTGCAGCCGATCGTCCTTCGCACCCGTCACCCCACCAGCGTACGCACAACGTACGCCATGCACCAAGGCATGTGCGGCTACGCTCACTGCGTCACACGTTCCCGCACAGCCGAGAACTCATGCCGGACGTGATCATGATGGCGGTCCGCATGGCCGGGCCGCGTCGATCAGCAGCGGGGTGAACCGGCACACCCACCGGTAGACGGTCACGTGGCCAACGACGAGACCTCGCTCCGCGAGGAGCTCCTCGACGTCCCGGTAGGACCCGGCGTAGCGCAGGTACCAGCGCACCGCCAGCACGCTTCTCCTCGGGCGGGAAGCGGAACCCCGCGAACTCCGACATCGGAACCGGCGGACGGACACGACGTCGATGCATCACTCGATCATTACCGATCGGCAGCCGAGACGGCGGACTTCGCCAGCGCGACAGTACCATCACAGAACGTCATATAAGACAATCATGGTATGAGCACACACGGCCGAAAAAATCCATGATCGACAATTGTCGAAACGAGATCATTGCAGGTTACAGCTATGATCATATGTGGAGCTGAGGGGATGGAACTTGAACCCTGATCTAGCCCACTACCTGCGCAAACGCACCGCACAGAGGATCTGGAGCGTCCCCGCGCGGGCGGCGCGACGCTCATGATCTTGATACCTGTCTGAAGGCTACACGCTCTGGCGAACAAGACGAACGAGGACGGTCGGTGGCCGGAGTTTCGGCCGCCCCAGACGGCTGGTTGTAGAAGACGAAATCGTCGTTCGACCGAACCTTCCCGTCATCCCCGAGCAGGAGCACGCTCACATCCGCGTCAAGCGGATGCCCCTTCTCAGCAGCCCGCTCAAGAATGACCGAGACAGAACCGAGCTCGTCAGCCAGGGCACTGAGGGGTGTCCATTCACGGGGTAGCCTGGAAATCAAAGATCTCACAATCGTTTGTCATCCCGAGCGTCCGTGTCGTGTCGACGGCGGGTGTCAGGCGGCCACCGGGGTGGGTAGCCAGGGGTCACCGACCAGCGCGGCATGGATGGCATCGATGGCGCGCAGACCGTGATTATGGGCACTGACGAGGTAGGAGCGCACGCGGCAGTACCGGCGCAGGGTCGTCAAGGTGTGCCAGTAACCGGACACGGCCTGATGTCGTTTCGGGCCTCGTAGTGCCTGTTCGGCGGCATTGTTGGTCCAGGGAACAGCGAAGTTCCTCGTAAACAGCCAGACCTGCTCGGCTTTGGCGGCCAGCCGCCGGGCGAGAGTGTACCCGGGGTGGTTACCGTCCCCGTCCCAGTCGCGGCACCGGTTGGTGAGCCGTCCCCACTCCACAGCTGTGTCGTAGCGCTCCCGCAGGCCGGTGAGCAGGTCCGGGTCGAGCTGGCCGCGGTCGGCGGCCAGGGCCTCGGTGACCGCGGCGGCGGCCTCGCGCAGCACCTGCTGGACTGATGCGCCCACCGCTGCCAGTCGGGGTGCAGCTCCCACACGCCCTGCACATGACGGATCACATGCGCGCAGCACTGCTGCACCCCGGCACGCTGGTCGTCGAACTGGTACCACCCGGCGTAGTCGTCGCGGACCAGGTAGCCGCGGTAGCCCTCCACGACCCCCAACTCAGCGAGGGCCGCGCTGGAACGGGCGCCGATCGGGGCGTACCAGGTCAGCCGCTCGTCCGGGGCGCGCAGGGTGACCACGTGCGGGGCGCCCGGTGCGGGCTGCCCGTTCTCGTCGGCGTCCGTGCGAAGCACGGTGACCGGGGTCTCGTCCCCACAGAGCACCTCCTCGGCCCGCAGCGCGGTCGTCATCGACTCGTCGAAACCGGCCGCCTCCAACGCCTCCGCCAGCCGGGCGTGCGCGCGGGCAACGAACCCACCCGAGACCGGCGCACCCAGCAGCGCCTCCAACACCCGCGCGGTGCGCTCAACCGGCACGTTGCCCTCCGAGGCCAGCAGCACCGCCGCCGCGTTCACGTTCGGCCCGTAGACCACCGACCCGGCCTGGGCGAACGGCACCGCCGCCGTGGTGACCTTCCCGCAGCAGGCGCACCGGCGCCGCGGCAGCAGATAGTGCAC
>NZ_CAAAFT010000342.1:0-2857 GCF_900634765.1 Candidatus Protofrankia californiensis
GCGACCAGCGCCAGCCCGTCCAGGCCGGCGACGAGCTGACCCCACACCAGTGGCCAGCCGGACTCGGCGAACAGCACCCCCGCCAGCAGCAGGTATATCCCGACCCGGGCCGGAATCGACCGGACCCGTTTCTGGAGCCTGCCGGTCTCGGCGAGCGCGGCGTCGACCATCTCGAACGGAATGATCCTGGTCAGCTCGCCGAGATGGCCCGGCGCGAACCGGCCTCCGGCGACACGGACAGTGCGGGTGATGACAGAATCGGCGGACAGCGGAGCTCCCGGGAACACAGGGACGGTCTTGGCGGACAGCCCCTCCTACCGGAGCTCCGCTCCCCGTCTCCCCCCGACACGCCAAGCCCCACCGATCCTTGACACACCGTTGCCCCCACAAAGCGAACGCCCTTGGTACTAGTAGGACCGCCAGGGCCGCACCTATCCCGCGACTACCACCCGTAATAACCACCACGCTGCGCACCCGCAACCTCCCCCTCCTCAAGGCCGTGGACGCCGCTGCGGCCGCGGGCCGCAGCGGAAGCCGAGCTACGACACTGGCCGGGATGACGATCGAGAATCAGCCGCCCACATTTGATCATGAAGGTACGCCCCAGGCGACGCGGCCAGCCTCACGCCCGTCCAAGCACCGATTTCGATCAAGATGCGGACACCTCGAAGCCTGCCTCGTGGTGGGGATCACAACCGCCCGGGCCTGGATGCTGCCACTCCCTGATGCCCAGTCCCACGGACAAACGACGGACAAACGATCAAAGGCTCTGATCAGACCGATCTGATCAGAGCCTTAACCTGCCGATATGGGTGGAGGTGAGGGGACTCGAACCCCTGGCCTCCTCCGTGCGAGGGAGCATTTAGGTCCAAGTACATCAGTTTAATCAATCTTGCGTAACCATTAAAATGCTGGTCAGACGGTACTTTTCGTGCCGTCACATGCTGGCGGCTGCCAGGCGGTGCCGCCCTCGTCCGCGGACAAATTACGGACGGATGATCAGTGGAGCGGTGGTGGGCATGGGCTACGCGAAGAAGCGAAGCGGCAAGGACGGTAAGCCGCGGTACACGGCGTGCTACCTGGACCTGCGCGGCCAGTTGCGGTCGGCCGGGACGTTCACCACGAAGCGGGATGCGGACCGGGCCTGGCAGCGGGCGGAGGTCAAGCAGAGCGAGGGCCGCGTCGGCGACCCACGCCGTGGCCGGCAGACCTTCGGCGACTATGTCGAGGACACCTGGCTCCCCAACCACGTGATGGAACCGCGTACGCGCGAGACCTATCGGTACAACCTCAACGCGCACATCCTTCCCTGGTTCCGCAAGATGCGGATGGCCGAGATCATGCCGGCGGACGTGCGCGAGTGGGTGACCGACCAGGTCGACCGGGGGCTCGGCCCGAACGTCATCGACAAGAACATGACGATCCTCAGCGCGATTCTCACGACCGCGCTGAACGACCAGGTTACCTTCCTGCACGCATGCCGGGGCGTGAAGATTCCCGAAATACCGAAGAAGCCGCTGCAGATCATCACACCCGAACAATTCGATCTGATCTACGGGAAGCTGAACGACCCCGTCCTCCAACTCCTCGTCGAACTCGACATCGAGAGCGGGATGCGCTGGGGCGAGCTGACCGAACTGCGCCACCGCGACATCAACCTCACCACCGGAATCGTGACGGTCAGCCGGGCCGTGGTGGAGCTGAACCCGAAGGACCACCCGACCGGCGGCAGATTTCTCGTGCAGCAGTACCCGAAGGACAAGGAATATCGGCGTTTCAAGATCAGCAAAAAAGTAGTCGACGAGCTGCGTGAGTACATCCAGCTACGAGGGCTCGGACCGGACGATCTGCTGTTTCCCATGCCGGAGCAGGACAAGCCCGCAGCTCCCGTCAAGCCGTCCGGCGAGAACGAGATACTCGGGTTAACCGACCCGAACGCGAAAGGCCGCCAGTACCAGCACGGCACGATCACCGCCTACTCGATGGCGCCCTGCCGCTGTCAGCACTGCAGAAGCGCCTACGCGGCCTACCGGGCGAAGCGCCGTGCCGCGGGCAAGGACAACCCACGCAAGCCCCGCCGCCGACGCGGCACCGACGGTCACATCCCGGGCGACTGGTTCCGCAAACAGATCTGGCACCCGGCGGTGGCGGCGGCCGGGATCGGCCGACGGGTCCGTGTCCACGACTTGCGCCACGCCCACGCATCCTGGCTCCTCGCCGGCGGTGCGGACCTTCAGATCGTTAAGGAGCGCCTGGGTCATGGCTCCATCGCTACGACCCAACGCTACCTACACACGCTTCCCACTGCCGATGAGACAGCTCTCAACGCGCTCGACCGCATCCGCGGTCGCCGTCCTGCGTAAGTTCACGACTAGAGATTTACCGTATTCAAATTCTTCGCCGGATATGCGCACAGCGCGCTCGCAAACTCGCCGGGTCGTATTTCTCGGCAAAACATCTTTATCCGCCCAAGGACATAATCCCACCTCACCGTGGCGGTTCAGGAATCAGAAGTCGATCTTCTTGCGCAGTCGATGGTAGCGCCCCCATTCGTTGCGTTCCTTGGCTAGGCGTCCCGCGATGATCCCGGCATCGATGCCGAGCTGGTCTGCGAGGGCTCGGATGGAATCGAATGTTGTTACCGAGCGCAGGATCGCCGGATCTTGATGCCGTAGTAGGGTGTCGGCAGCGAATGCGTCGGCTTCGGTTTCGGCTCCGTCAGCGTTGTCGCCAGCGCCTTCGAGATGGATGAAGCTCTTGCGCTTGGGATACCGGACAATGTGGCTCTTCGCAGTTGGCCGGATTTTGTGTTCGGCTGATTACGCCGCCCGCGGGTGGGTGGTGACGGGGGATAGCC
>NZ_CAAAFT010000343.1:0-1730 GCF_900634765.1 Candidatus Protofrankia californiensis
TTTCACGCACACAGGGTGTCGCCGTCAGGCGACCGGATTACTGACCCCGGTTCGGCTCGATGCTTGTGGGTGCCGTCAAACGGACGATGTGGGGCATTAAGGCACAGGCGTCGCGCCGAGAATCCCTCCCTGCCGGGACCCGCGAGATACTGGAGCTTGGGTTCGCTCGGAGCTAGAGCGTTGACTACCAACCGGAGGCGGGCATGGCGCCAGCATCTGCAGCGTAGGCAGCGTAGTCCGCACTCCGACCACCCCCGCTCTACTGGTTGCCTGAGTCGGTGTCCAGGTGATGCCGCCAACTGTCACCGCCTCGGCACTGGGCGACAGCAGGGTGCCGAGGTTCGCTGCTGTCACTAGTTGTGAGGTCTGCCTACTCACCGGCATCTGCCCAGTCTCTGGCTTGCCAGGAGCGGGTCGGGTTTCGCATCGACACGGTGCGCTTCGTGCACGTGAGTGCCCCCAGGGACAGTCGGGAACGGAGTTACATCTCCGTAGTTCCGCCGTTGGTGACAGAGTACGCCCACCTCACCATATAGGCGTTCCTCGCTGGCGCCCGAAGGTCTCCTCGAAAGTGACAGGCGCATCTTGGATGACTGCAGCCACAGTATGGCGCCGAGCCACTACACAGTCCGTTTCGTAGCTATCGGGCAGTACGTCGCATGCGCGACAAGATCTGATACTAAGATCATAATAGCACTTAGCGTGACAGAATGCTACCTAGAGTGTCGGTCAAGTAACGCGGATCTCATCCGCTACCACCGACACAGACCATGATCTACGCGACTTTGTTCGTATGTACGCTTTTCGACCGGATGAGCGTACATACCGACAAAGTCGCGCTGACCCTTTGGATGGCCGGCGCTCACCAGACGCATGCCACAGCGCGATGGGTCACGCATGGTCACATGACCAGCGCTCCAGCGGATCGAGTCCCGGTTGCCCGTCCCGCCTCCGAGCCACCTGGTCCCCACCAGGCGCGGAGACCGCGATCGCGGGTCACGTCCAGCCGCAGTGCCGTAAACGTAGACGAGAATGAGGACGGGGAACATCCACCCGTCACCAGGGCCGGAAGGGCTCGTACGGCGCGCCATCCGGACAAAGTCGGACAGAGACTGATAAGCGTGAGGGCTTCGAGCGGTCTTCGGGTACCCGCCGTCTCCGGCATCGGTCCGCACCAGACCGCACCAGGCCGGGCCGGGTCAGCCCCGATGCCACCCCGGCCCGGCCGGCGGCGCCACGCCGCGCATCAGACAGGCGTCAGGGGCTGGGGACGCCCGTCAGAGTGTTGATGAGGGATGTGTCGTGCTCGGCCCGGCGGAACCGGGGGTGGTCGAGGACGTCGCGCAGGAACGCGGCGGTGGTCACCACGTGCGGGCCGTCCAACCGCAGCTCGTCGAGCGCCCGGCTCATCCGCGCGAGCGCCTGCTCACGATCCGGCGCCCAGACGACGAGCTTGGCCAGCAGCGAGTCGTACAGCGCGGGGACCTGGTAGCCGGCGAAGACATGGGTGTCGACGCGGACGAACGGGCCGCCGGGCACCGAGAACTCACTGACCACACCCGGTGTGGGCACGAACCCTGCCGCCGGGTCCTCGGCGTTGATCCGGCACTCGATCGCCACCCCGCGCGGGACGACGTCGGCCTGGTCGAAACCGAGCGGTTCACCGGCGGCGACCCGCAGCTGCTCGCGGACCAGATCCGTCCCGGTGACCATCTCCGTGACCGGATGCT
>NZ_CAAAFT010000343.1:2136-3763 GCF_900634765.1 Candidatus Protofrankia californiensis
CACATACGCTCCACGATCTGCGCGGGCAGCCGCGGAGCAGGGCTCTCCTCCACGAGCTTCTGGTGCCGGCGCTGCAGCGAGCAGTCGCGTGCTCCCAGGTGGACGACGTTGCCGTAGGAGTCAGCGAGGACCTGGACCTCGACGTGCCGCGCGGACGCCAGGTAGCGCTCCACGTAGAGCCGCCCGTCCCGGAACACCGCCTGGGCGCTGGCTCGGGTCTGGGTGTAGGCCCGCAGGAACGCGTCGGGATCGTGCACCACGCTCATCCCGCGCCCACCACCACCGGCCACCGCCTTGATGATGACCGGGTACCCGATCTCGGCGGCGAACTCCGCCGCCTCGTCGGCGTGTTCGAGCGCGTCCCGGCTGCCCGGCAGGAGGGGCAGCCCCGCGTCCAACATGATCGAACGGGCGCTGGCCTTGTCACCGAGACGGCTCATCACCGATGCCGGCGGCCCGATGAAGGTGATGCCCTCCTCCTCGCACACCTCGGCGAAGTCCGGGTTCTCCGACAGGAATCCGTAGCCGGGGTGGATGGCGTCGGCACCTCGGCCCCGCGCCGCCTCGATGACGGCGGGGATGTTGAGGTAGCTGGCCTTTGCCGGCCCCGGCCCGATCTGCACCGTCTCGTCGGCGAACTGGACAACCGCCGAGTCACGGTCGGCGGCGGAGTGGACCGCCACCGTGGCCAGACCGAGTTCGCGGCAGGTGCGGGCGACCCGGAGCGCGATCTCGCCACGGTTGGCGATCAGCACTTTTTTGATCATCGGCCTGAGTCCGGACGGTCGGCGTTCGCCGTGGCCACCGCCAGCAGGGGTTGACCGTGCTCGACGGGCGTGCCGTCGGCCACGAGGACCTCGACCACCCGGCCGGAGGCGTCCGCCTCCACGGGGATCATCAGCTTCATCGCCTCGATGATCGCCACCTGCTGGCCACGGGTGATCAGGTCGCCCTCGACGACGAACGGCTTGGCCCCGGGCTCGGAAGCCCGGTAGAACACGCCCACGGTGGCGGCGCACAGGAGGTGGACGTCGGCGTCCACTCCGGCCTGCGTCGCCACCGGCGCGGCCGGCGGCTGGGCCGGTTCGGTGCGGGCCGGTTCCTGCCGCGCCGGCACCGAAACCGGTACCGAGGCCGACGCGAACAGCTCGGCGGATGCCAACGGCGTCGTCTCCGGCCAGGCAATCTCGATGAAGACCTCGCCGGCCGCTGCCCGCACCCGGCTGGGCACCCGGGATGTCTGCGTGCTCAGGGTGAGCAGTTGCTGGCGGAGTACCGTCATGATCTCGTCGAGCTCACCGGCGCTGGGAACCGCCGTCCGCACCGGCGGGACACCGTTCAATGGGACCGGGCTCATCAGGCACTTTCCTTTTCGTCGAGGTCGTCCCGGTCGATGTCGAGCTCGTCGTCGAGCAGGGTGAGCGTGCCGGCGCCGAACCGGCGGAACCGCGTCCTGCGCCCGGTGACGAGGGTCATCTGATCCCGCGGCAGAAGCTCCGCCAGCGTGCTGGTCAGCGCGTCACGCAGGGCATGCGCCGCGAGCAGATGGTCGCTGTCCGCGCCCGCTTCGGGCTCGGGTACCACACCGTCGACGATCCCGCCGCGCAGCAGTTCGCGGGCGTCCACC
>NZ_CAAAFT010000343.1:3788-6079 GCF_900634765.1 Candidatus Protofrankia californiensis
CCGTCGACGATCCCGTTGCGCAGCAGCTCGCGGGCGTCGACACGCAGCGCCGCCGCGGCCTTGGGCCCCGCGCTCGCGTCCTTCCACAGGATCGCGGCGCACCCTTCCGGACTGATCACCGAGTAGACCGCGTTGGCACACATCAGGACGCGGTCGGCGATCGCGAGAGCGAGCGCACCGCCGCTGCCGCCCTCGCCGGTCACCACCGCCACCACCGGGACGGGCAGACCCGCCATCAGCCGCAGGTTCTCGGCGATCGCGACCGACTGTCCGTTCTGCTCGGCCTCGATGCCGGGGAAGGCACCCGCGGTGTCGATGAGGGTGACCACCGGGAGTCCGAGCTTGGCGGCCAGTCGCATGATCCGGGCGGCCTTGCGGTAACCGGCCGGCGACGGCATCCCATAGTTGCGCTCGGACAGCTCGGTTGCGCTGTGGCCCTTCTGCGTGCCGATCACGACGACCGGCGTTCCCTCGAGGCGGCCCAGCCCGCAGACCATCGCCGGGCAGTCCGCCAACATGCGGTCACCGTGCAGCTCCGCCCAGTCCTCGATCATCAGGGCGATGTAGTCCAGGGTCGTCGGCCGACCGAGCCGACGGGCGAGCCGCACCGACTCCCACTGCTCCCGCGCGGGCAACCGGTCCGGCTCGACGATCAACGCGGCATTGCCCGACGGCTGCGGAACCGACGACCGCGGCACGGGCATGGCCGTGCGCGCCGCCCGGCGGCTGCCCACAGTCAGCAGCCGGGCCAGGGTGGCGCGCAGCTCGGCACGCGGCCGGATCATGTCGACGACTCCGTGCCGCAGCAGGAACTCCGCGGTCTGGAATCCCGGCGGAAGGGTCTGCCGGATGGTCTGCTGGATCACCCGCGGACCGGCGAAGCCCAGCCGTGCACCCGGCTCGGCAATGATGATGTCCGGCAGCGTCGCGAAAGAGGCGGCGACACCGCCGAAGGTGGGGTCGGTGATCAGTGACAGGGTGAGGATCCCCGCCTCGTCGAGCTGCCCGAGGGCCTGGCTGGTCTTGGCCATCTGCATGAGGGACAGGACACCCTCCTGCATGCGCGCTCCGCCGGAGGCGGTCACCAGAAGAAGGGGCGTCCGTTCCCGTAGCGCGATCTCAGCCGTCTGGGTGATGGCCTCACCGACCGCGGCACCGAGGCTGCCCCCCATGAACCGGAAGTCCATGGCCGCGACGATCACCGGGTTGCCGTCGATGCGGCCGCGAGCGCTCACGACCGCCTCGGTCAGCCCGGTGGCGGCGCGCGCGTCGCGGAGCCGGTCGACGTAGGGACGGCTGTCAACGAACTGCAGCGGGTCACTGTCGGAGACGACCGTGTCCACCAGCGCCACGGAACCGGGATCCAGCAGTGTCGTGAGCCGTTCGACAGCGGTCAGCGGGGCGTGCCATCCGCACTCCGGGCAGACCCGCAGGGAGCGGGTGAACCTCTTCGCGTAGATGATCGATCGGCATCCGCCGCAGACCAGCCAGGATGCGGCACGGGTCGCCGCATCGCCTGCCTGCCTGGGCAAGGTCACTGTCATGATTGCTCCCACCGGTCGAGCCCCCCTGCCGCATCGGTCCGCGGTGGGGACGGGATGTATGTGGCGCAGCGTGCGGGCAGACGCACCCCCGCGAACCGCAGGTGGTTGACCCGGCTGGTGAAGGCGGCGCCGCGCATGATCTGCGCCGCGATGTCGGCCACCCGCCTGTTCTCCACCGGGGCCAGGTAGGTGCCGGCGACCCAGCTGTTGAACGCACCCATCGCCGGACCGCACCAGATCTGGTAGTCCGCGACCCTGCCCGTCTCACCCGAGATGCTCCAGCCCGACGACAGGCCGAGGTACCAGCGGAAGACGAGCGCCATCCGCCGCTTCGGGTTGTCGGCCGCGCGGGCGATCTGGTCGGGGTCACGTTCGGTGAAGAAGCGCACCGTGTCCGCCCAGACGTCGTCCAACGGGCGCAGGAAGATCCGGCGCTCCAGGGCGTCGCGCTCGGCGCCCGGGATCGCCTCGATGCTGTCGTAGGCCCGATAGACCTCGTACAGCCTTCTGGCCTTGGTCGCGAACATCGTTCCGCGTTGCAGGACCTGGACCTCGACGCCCATCTCGAACATGTCCGCGGACGGAGCCATGGCGCAGTCGGCTGTTCCCGCGCCGGCCAGCAGCCGCTTCGTCGCCTCGGACTGGGACGCCTCCACCGACGCCTGGTTGATCGACCCCGTCACCACGTAGGCCGCGCCGAGCGCGAACGCCGCCGCGGCGGCGTTCGCGCTCGGCGCGGCCTACGTG
>NZ_CAAAFT010000343.1:6193-8438 GCF_900634765.1 Candidatus Protofrankia californiensis
CCGGCGTCCCGATCCCGCCGGCCGCGCCGACCCGGACCTGCCAGCCGTGGCCCAGGTGGGCCAGCTCACGCCGCACGCGGTCGCGCAGGCCGATGATCTCGGGAAGCAGGACGGTCAGCGGCCGGCGGTCGGTGTGACCGCCGGAGTCGGCCTCGACGGTGACGTCGTCCACCACGGGCACGCCGCGGGCGAGATCAGCCTGCTCCGCTGTGACCAGACCGGCCTCGAGCAGCCCGCGGACGATCGGCTCGGGCGCCGGGCGCAGGAAGCGCTCGGCGACCTCGGCCCGGGAGATCTTGGCAACCAGCCGGTTGCCCGCCCGCACCCGGCCGGAGGCGTCCCGGGACAGCCCGGCCAGCCGGTAGCGCACCACCTGCGGGGTGAGGTCGAGGAAGGCCGACGCCTCGACGCAGCGCACCTGGTGGCGCAGGCACAGGTCGACCACGTCCCGTTCCATGGCCAGCTCGTTCGGGCTGTGGATGAGGTTGCACGCGAACCCCGCGCCAGCGGGTATCCGCCGGCTGATCGTCGTCAGCGCGTCGTCGACGCGGGCGGGCAGCACCCCGGCCGCGCCGAAGGAGGCGAGGAAACCCTCCCCGGCCAGCGCCACGACCATCTCCGCCGACGCGATCCCGTTGGCCATCGCCCCGGCCATGTACGGGTGGCGCACGCCGTGGTCGCGCAGGAAGTCCGGCGACCCCAGCCGCTCGGGTGGTGCCGCCGGCACCACCGCGAGCACCTGCGTGCCGGGGCCGAGCAGCCGCTCGTCATTGGTGGCCGCGATCCCCTGGGCGTCCCGGACGACGAAACACGGCCGTTCGAGGGTTGCAAGCACGTCGTAGATCTCGTCCGCGCCGCGTCCGAGGCCGGCGGTGCGGACGCCGCCCGCCCGCCGGTGGATCTCGGCCGGACCGGCCTGGGTGGTCACCATGGCAGGGCCCCCTCTTCCCGCAGTTCGACGGCGATATCGGTCAGTTCGTAGATGCGCATGGTCGGCTTCCACACGCTTGCGTCCGCCACCACCCGCACCCGGCCGGGCCTCCGCTCGAGGGACTTGACGTGCACTTCGAGGAGCGACTCGCCGTCCGTCGACAGGAACTGGCCCCGGTACTTCCACGTCATCGGGATCCCGACCGGCAGCACGAAGCCCGGTCGGGTGAAGCCCGCGGCGTGACCGCCGTCGACGAGCCACTCCTGCATCGCCTGGATCACCGCCTCCACCCCGAGCGAGCCGGGAATGACCGGGTCCAGGACGAAGTGGCGGGCGAAGAACCAGTCCTGCGGGTCGATCGGACGGGACGCCCGCAGGTAGCCCTGCCCGTACCGGCCGCCGCCGTCGACCACCTGGACGTCGTCGAGCAGCGCAAGGTGACCCTGCGAGCACAGCGGCGCCGACGGGTCGGCCCGGCGGGCGGCGACGTCGATGGTTCGGACCGCGGGGCGGGGCTCCTGCTCGTCGAGCCAGGTCGGCACGAGACGACCGGCGTCGAGCCCGGTCTGCCTGGCCAGCGCCGCCTCGTTGAAGTACCCGAACATCGACTCGCCCTCGTAGACGGGCTCGCCGTCCACGGAGAACCGGTAGGAGAAGTCCTGCAGCACCGACCCGGGCATGGGCGTGGTGGACAGCAGGGTCGAGTGCTGCTGGAGGGTCTTGTCCCGCAGGTCCACCTCGCGCAGCACCGTGGCGCTGCCGCCGAGGTTGCGCAGGCTGTGCTCGCCGCCCAGCTCGGACAGGGTCGCGCCCAGGTAGTAGCCGAGGACGAGAGCCGACTGCAGCGAGGTTTCCATGTACACGCAGTTCGGCATCGACGCGTTGGCCGTGTCCTGGTAGTACCAGGAGTCGGCGGGAGAGTCGTACTCGGTCTGGTGGGTGGCGTTCCCGCGCTGGTTCCCCCGCTCCCCCTGGACCGCGACTATCCGGTCGACCAGACGCAGGCCGCCGTCGGGCAGGCGAGTCGCCCGGATGCCGAGATAACGGGAGAACTCCGGCCCCAGGGCGATGCCCGGGTCGCCCTTGGAGCAGTGGGCCATGTGGAACTCGTTGAGCATCACCCGGTCGCCGAACCTGTTCCTCCGCCCGAGGAAGCTCGGCACGGTGCCGCCGGCCTGCGGGCCGATCGGGACTCCCGGCTTCTCGCGGATGCCGAGCGTCACGCCGTGCACCCTGGCGACGACCTCGCCCCCGGCACGGAACTCGGCGTCGACGGACAGCCACGGCCGCGGGACGAGGTCGACGCCGGTGACC
>NZ_CAAAFT010000343.1:8463-9271 GCF_900634765.1 Candidatus Protofrankia californiensis
GCACGGAACTCGGCGTCGACGGACAGCCACGGCCGCGGGACGAGGTCGACGCCGGTGACCTCGAGGGTTATCTCGTGGTCGGCATCCGACGCCGACCCGAGGAGTTCGACCTGGCAACGGTCCGGTTCGCCCCGCCCGTCGGGCACGCCGCGCACGAACGTGGCGTCGGCGAAGCACAGGTGCAGGCCCAGGTACAGGGCGAACAGCTGGGCGGCCTGCGCTGTCGCCTCGGCGAGGAGCACGGCCCGCTCCTGCGCCGGTGCGCCTTGCGTCGGTGCGCCCTGGGCCGGCTCGGCCTGCGGCGAGGAGGTCCCGGCCGCAGCGCCGAGCCGCAGCCCGGCGCGGAGGGCTCCGCTGCCCCAGCCGCCGCCCCGCACGTCAAGGCCGTCCACCCAGCCCAGCAACAGTCCGGGGATCCGGGCCTGCGGCAGCGCGAGCCGGATCGACGGGTTGGCGCCGTCCTGGTCGTAGGCGGTACCGAACACGCTCGCGATCGACCCCTCGGCGAGGCGGGCGAGATCGGCGGCGTCCAGCCGGCTCTTGTCGCTGCGCGCAAGCGGTTTGAACGCCGCCTCCGCGCGCACTCGGGTTGGTACGGGTGCCGCGGGATGCTCCGACGACCCGCTCGACCGCCCGTCCACCACCTCGAACACCTCGGTGACGGTCGGGGCCGGGCTGATCACCTCTTCCGGGTGGACGCCGCCGTCCCGGGGAACGGGCAGGGCCACCCGGGGCGGGTTTACCGGGACGCTGGGTGCCGACCCGCCGGGCGCGGACAGCCCGCCCGCTGATCGGACGCCGTTGGTCA
>NZ_CAAAFT010000344.1:0-2841 GCF_900634765.1 Candidatus Protofrankia californiensis
GGGTGGGGCACGCCGGCCGAGCGGGCCTCGTCGTGTCCCGCTTCCGGCAACCGGAGATGCGGCGTCGCACCGGCCTGGGCGGCGTCGACCAGCCACCGGGTGGGGTCGAAGGGTTCGCCGACGAACTCCAGGGAGTCGATGTCCTCCACCTGGTCCGCCGTCACCTGCTCCGCTGTCATCGCTTGATCTCCGTCGGTCTGGTGGAACCGGTCCGTTCGCGGCGGACGGGGGTGGGGGTCGCGGGCGGTCGCACGGTCACGCCCCCTCCCGCGGCAGCCACCACTGGACGGCCGCGGCGAACTTCGCGGCCATGTCGGGGGTCCCGATCATCGACACGTCGGTGAGGCGCTGCAGGACGCGCCCGCCCGGGTCGCTGGCGGTCACCGTGACCGTGATGGAGGACGCGGCGCGCCTGACCTCGTCCAGGACGACGACGAACGGGTCCCCGTCCGGCAGTGGGGCGAAGTACTCCCAGCGCCCGACGGCCAGTGGCAGGCAGGCCAGGCCCGTCAGCCATCTGCCCAGCACCGACGGCCCGTGCAGGAGTATGTCGGCGAGCACCGGGCTGTGCAGCGCACCGGCGAACGCGCCGCCCGCCACGATCTGGTCGGCCAACCGGCACTCCAGGACGACCCGGTCGTCCCGGCGCTGCAGGATGCGACGGATGCCCTGCAGGGCCGGGCCGTGGAACAGGGTGCCCCCGGTGTAGATCTCCAGGCCGTCCTCGGGGCCGCTGCCTACCGCCTCGCCCGGCCGACCCGGCCCGGTCGGCGCGGCGGGCGGGGCCTCGGCCAGCACGAACGTGCCGACGTAGTGCGAGATGGGCAGGCCGCTGCCGCCGGCGGCGCGGACGCCTGCCCGCACCGTGAGCCGGCCGTCCCGGGATTCGGCCAGGGGAACCTCGACCTGGTACTCACGGCCCTGTGCGCCGTCGAACACGATGCCCTTGTGCACTTCGAACCCGCGGGACTCGATCACCTGCAGCCCTGGGTGGGCGCGTTCCAGCACGTTCACCAGCCAGCCGAGCCCGAACGTGGCAGGCAGGACCGGGAAGGCGTCGATGCGGTGCGCCTGCAGTACCTCGGTGTCCTCGATGCCGGTCAGGTTGCGGCGAGCCACGAAGGCCCGGGCCGGCCGCGGGCCGGTACCGTCGGTGAGCGCCTTGCTCTGGCCGACCAGCACGCACACGTCGTCGGCGTGGTCGGGGCTGAACTGCTCCACGAACCTCCGCGCGCCCGTTGCCGGCGCCAGCAGTTCGACGCCGCGTGCACGGAACACCTCACGCAGGTCGGCGGCGACCATCCCGCCGTCCCAGGCGCCCCAGTCGATGGCCGTGATGTGACGGTCGGGGTGTTCGTGCTTCAGGCTGGCCGCGACCCGGCACAGCGCCTCGTTCGCGGCGGCGTAGTCGGCCTGGCCGGCGTTGCCGAACAGCCCCGCCACCGAGGTGAACAGGACGATGTGGCGGACGGGCGCGCCGTCGAGCGCGTCCAGGACGTTGCGCAGGCCGACGAGTTTCGGCGTGAAGACCCGGCGGACGTCGTCGGGCGTCTTGGTACGCACAAGCCCGTCCGCGAGGGTTCCCGCGCCGTGGACCACACCTGTGATCCGGTCGCGGTGCGCTGACAGCGCATCCCGCACGGCGGCGGCGTCACCCACGTCCACCTGGATGTAGCTGGCTGCCGCGGAGGATTCGGTCCCGGCCAGGGCGTCGAGCGTCGAACGGATCTCGCGCTGGGCCTGGATGTCGCGCAGGACCGCGTCGACCTGCCGCGGTGTCGGCGGCTTACCACCGCCGGCCCCCAGGGCGGCGATCGCCGCGCGCTTGAGGTCGCCCTCGGCCACGCCCGCGGCCCAGTCGGGCTCCGCCGTGAGCGCCGTACGCCCCAGCAGCAGGAACTCCACCTGGCTGTGCTCGCCGAGCGCTCGCACACAGGACGCCGTGACCCCACGTGCCCCGCCTGTCACCACGAACACGTCACCCGCGCCGACCGTGGACGCCGGCGGGACCGGTCCGGTCGTAACGCCGGCCACGGCGGTGGCGGTGGACGCCAGCGGTGACCCGTACGGCCCGGGGGCCACGGTCCACCTGCCGCGGGCGGCGTCGACCCCCACCTCGAGGGTGTCGACTGCCGCGTCCCTCACCTCGTCCAGCAGGACGGCGAGCGCGTCGTCGTCGCCGAGCGCCGGATCGATGTCGAGCGCGCGGCAGAAGATCGACGGTTCCTCGTGGGCAAGCGTCTTGACCACTCCGCCGACTCCGCCGAGGAGCGCTTCAGCGGCCTGGCGCCCTCCGCGGTGGCCGAGACCACCGTCGAGTCGGGTGACGGTCACGAAGGCGGCGCGGTCACCGGAACGGGCGGCCGCGGCCAGCGGCACGCTGGCATGCTTGGCCACCAGGACGGCGTCGGCGAGCTGACGGACACTGTGATCCCACGTCTCGCTTCCGCCGAGAATGGTGAGGCAGAGGTCGATCCTGCCGGCCGTGCTCAGCGCCTCGGAGAGCCGGCGCTCGACGGCCTCGCCGTCCCATGCGGCCAGCTCGGACGACCAGTCCCCACCGGAAGCCGGCAGGCTCACCCGCACCACCGTCCAGCCGGCCCCCTCAAGACCTGCCGTGAACGCTTCGCCCTCCTGGTTCCCGGGGTCGACGACGACGGCGACCGGATTGGCCGCGTAGGGCTGTTCGATCCTGTCGATCGCGGGCAGTCCGACGAGCTCGACGGGGTGCCGCGCCGCCTGCTCGGCGGGCGGGGTCCCGGTTGCCGTCACCGGAGTGGCAGGTGCCTCCGTCGTGGCAGGTGCGGCAGCACTCACCAGAAAATCGATGATGTGCTCCAA
>NZ_CAAAFT010000345.1:0-5895 GCF_900634765.1 Candidatus Protofrankia californiensis
CGGGCAGCAGGCGGGCGTTGAGCTGCCGCTGTTTGCATTCCTGGACGACCTCGCCGACCGCCTGGGTGTCCCCGCCGACGACCACCTGGTCCGGCGCGTTGTGATTGCAGATCACCACGCCCGGGAAGGCGCGGAGAATGTCGGTGACCTGCTCACGCGTGGCCTGAACCGCGGCCATGGTGCCCGGGTCGTGCTCGGGATCCTCGGCGGGCGGGGCCATCGCCTCGCCGCGGGCGCGGGCAAGCCGGAAGAAGTCCGCGTCGTCCAGGGCGCCGGCGGCCCACAATGCGGTGAGTTCCCCGAAGCTGTGCCCGAGAAATCCCGAGCAGCGCAGGCCCAGCTCGGCAAGATAACGGAACTGGCCGACCGAGAGCGCCCCGATCGCCGGTTGCGCGTACTCGGTCCGGCGAAGAGCGGTTTCCTGCGCCTGGCGCAGCTCCGCGTCGAAGACGGGGGGCGGGTAGATGATCGCACCCAGCCGGCGGTCGGCGCCGGCGAACGACTCGTTCGTGTCGTCGACGGCCCCCGCCACGGTCGGGATGTTGAGCACCGCCTCCAGGCCCATGTCCAGGTACTGGCTGCCCTGCCCGGCGAACAGCGCGCCCACCTTCAGGTCGGCCAGTGCCCGGTCGCGGAAGAACACCCCCGACGGATGCGACCACTGCGCCGCGTCCGGGGATGCGGCGAGCTGCTCGACGGCCAGGGTGAGCAGGCGCTGGGCGCTCTCGTCGTCCGCGGCCACGAACCCGACCCGGGCGTTGCCCGCCGGGATCGGTGCGGTGTCCTCCGGCGCGGCACCGGAACGCAGCAGCTCCAGCAGGGTGGCAGTGTCGGCCGCGTGCCAGATGTAGGCCCGGGCCGTGCGGTGCAGCGTCGCGACGGCGCCGCGGTCGCCGGTGTGCTCCTGGAGAACGACGTGGAAGTTCGTCCCGCCGAAGCCCATCGCGGAAGTGGCGGCCCGGCGGACCGGCCGCTGCGGGTCACGGATCCACGGGCGGGTCCGGGTGTTGACGTACAGCGGCCCGCCGGTGAAGTCGATCGCGCTGTTGGGATGTTCCACGTTGATGGTCGGCGGCAGCATCTTGTGGTGGAGGGCGAGTGCGAGCTTCATCAGGCTCGCCGTGCCCGCGGCACCCTTGGTGTGGCCGATCTGTGACTTCACGCTGCCGATCGCGGCGAAGTGCCGCTCGCCGGTCGCCTCGGACAGGACCGCGTGCAGCGCGGACAGCTCGGTCTTGTCCCCCACCGCGGTGCCGGTCGCGTGCGCCTCGAACAGCTCGACGGACGCGGGCGAGCAGTCGGCGTCGGCGTAGGCCCGGGCCAGCGCCAACCGCTGGCCTTCGGCGCGGGGCGCGTAGATGCTCTTGGAACGGCCGTCGCTGGACGAGCCGATACCGCGGATGACCGCGTAGATGCGGTTGCCGTCCCGCTCGGCGTCGGCAAGACGCTTCAACGCGATCATGCCGATGCCCTCACCGATGAGGGTGCCGTCGGCGGAGTCGTCGAACGGCCGGATACGCCCGCTTTTGGACAGGGCATGGGTCTTGCTGAAGCACATGTACCCGAAGATCGAGTTTTCGGTGTCGGCGCCACCGGCGATCATCATCTCGGCCCGGCCGTCAACCAGCTCGGCCACGGCCATCCGGACGGCCGACAGCGATGCCGCGCAGGCCGCGTCGACCGTGCAGTTCATCCCGCCCAGCCCCATGCGGTTGGCAACCCGACCGGCGACCACGTTGGCCAGCAGCCCCGGGAAGGAGTTCTCCTCCCACGGCGCGAACGCCTGGACGTATTTGGCGGCGATGGCCTGGGCGTCGGATTCGGTGAGCCCGCAGCTGCGGACCACCTCCTTCAGGACGGGGGTCGACAGGCGGGCCGCCAGGGGGTGCATCAACGGGACCGGCCCGGTAACCCCCAGGACCACCCCCGTCCTCGAGGCGTCGTACCAGTCGGAGTCCGTCGCACCCGCGTCACGCAGCAGATCGCGAGCCACGATCAGGCTCAGCGTCTGCATGACGCTGGTGACCTCCAGCTGGTTCGGCGGAAGACCGAACTCCAGCGGATCGAAGTCGACGTCGGGGACGAAGCCGCCCCGGCGCGAGTAGGTCATGTCCGGGACGGTCGGGTCCGGATCGAAGTAGTCATCGAGGTTCCACCGGCTCGCCGGGACGTCCTGCGTGCAGTCCGTCGCATCGACGATGTTCTGCCAGTACTCCCGGTAGTTATGGGCGTTCGGGAAAAGACCGGACATACCGACTATCGCGATCGGGTTGTTGGCCAGGCGCCGTTGCGCCAACTTGTCGCCGCTCACCGTCTTCCTCTCCTAAGCTTTGTCGCAGCGGGTGATCCCGACCTTTTCCGTGCTCTCGGGCCGTCCGCCGGCGGGTTCTTCGGATCCGGCGTACCGCGCCGGCGTCCCCTGACGTTCACGAGCACGCGAAAGAACCATGATCACGAAATCTTCGACCAGCTGTGCCTTTCCGTGACCCGGGGACCCGGACCTCCCGGATCGGCTTCCGGCCCCCGGATCCGGTGAGGAATCCCGGCGCGAGAAAAACCGTGATCGTGTTGGCTAGTACGACAGCGGTCCGGCACCGACGCCGGCGAAAGAAGATGCCGTGTTCACCGCCACCATGCCGGTGGCCAGGCCGACGAGATCCGCCATGGCTTCGGCGAAGCGGCGATGACCGGCGGGGCTCGGATGCAGACCGTCGGCCGACCACATGGCCGGGTCCGTCCACTCCTGGCTGTTCACGACGTCCAGGCAGAGCGCGCCGGTACGTGCGGAGACCTCCCGCAGGTACTCGTTCGCCTCGGCGAAACGGACCCGCAGGAGCTGCTGGAAGGAGGCCGGCAACGGAAGGTTCCGGGGGATATCCGCATAGGTCGCGGTAAACATCACCGTGTCCGGGCCGTTCAACGTCGTGAAAATCGTCTCGATATTCCGCCGGAAGCGGGCCGCGTCGTAGTCCCGGATCAGGTCGTTGACCCCGGCCACGAACCCGATCAGCGGAGCCTTGTTCACCAGCGCGACGCGAAGCTGCCGGTCGACCACGTCCTGGGTGGTCGCGTCGAAGGTTCCCAGGTTGAGGTAGCCGTTACGCGGGATCCCGAACATCTCGGCGAACCGGGGTACCCAGCCGTAGTACGTCCCGTCCGGGGCGGGGTCGCCCCGGCCCTCGACGAAACTGTCGCCGAAGACCGTCATCCGTGCTTTCGCCATCATGCTAACCGACCCATCCCATGCTGGCCGTGGAAAGATTCCCGGAATGGGCGCTGACCCGCCCGGCCGTGAGATCGTCACACATTATTAATACCCCTGTCACTTCATCCGGCAGGTGTCGGTGCGGGTATTCGCCAGCGAGCTTCCTCTGAATTGTGCGGAGCATCCGGAAGAATGGTCAACGCCAATCCTGGATACCTATTGCTCGATTGCGCGGGACGATCGACGACACAAGTGCGAAAAAATCAATTCTTTGTTCCGATATTTTTCGGAACATTCCGGCGGAGTTCACCGTCCTGCAAACTCGACCGCACTCCTCTGCGCACCCGAAGAATACTATCCGAATTGTTCGGTCCGGCCGGAAAGCGTCCCGCCGGAACGTGCGCCCGCAGCAGAACATGCACCGGATCGGCGAAACCGGTCCGGGAAGTCCGGAAGCCGATCCGGCAGGTCCGGAAGGCCCAGCTCCCCGAGCCACTATGACGACGCCGGCGGGAGGTGCCCGTGAATGATCCAGCTGGCCGCCGCGGACCCGATGACCCTACTGTCTCTGATCCACTCGAAGTGGTCGCGATGCTTCACCCCGGACCGGCCGTCAACGTGCCACCGGGTGACCTTTGCGGCGGAAAGCCGCGCACAGAGGAAGTCAACGTTGGAACTCGGCACGAGCACGTCGTGCTCTAGGGAGATCGCCAGCACCGGGACGTCCAGCTCACGCAGCATCCGGTCGTAGTTCCGCTTCGTGCCGCGAGGCTGGTAGCGGCCGGTGCGGGAGTGCCGTGCCCAGTCGGTCATGACCCCGCCCGCCATCGCACCGCCGATGACCATGCCACCGGGCCAGTAGCCGCGGATCCGAGCAACCAGACCGATAGTCTGGATCTTCCAGAGGGCTTCCCAGCGCTTCGGACCGAACGCCTTCCAGTACACCGATCCCGCGCCGATGATGCAGATTCCGGTGACGTCGTCGCGGGCCGACGACGCATAGAGCACGGAAAGCTGGCCGCCGAGGCTGTGTCCGAACAGGTACAGCGGAGCCTGGGAGAACCGTGCGCGGACAGCTTTGACGACAGCCGGAAAATCAACCTCGAGCAGCTCTCGATAACCGAATTTCGATCGCGGGTGGAGGCTGGGCAGGCTCTCCCCCTGGGCCCGCAGGTCGCAGGTCGCGACGGACAGGCCGGCCGCGTGCAGCGTTTTCGCCAGTGGCAGGTAGAACTTCGCCTTGAGTGCCATCGCCGGCAGAATCAGCACCACCGGGGCAGTCGGGTCCTCCTGGGCAAGCACCCGGATCACAAAGGTGACGTTGTCGTCGAGGGTCACCCGAATCGCTTCGAGCGTGGCGAACTCCGAGGGGCGCCTGGTCGCGCCGTCGGACGTGTTATGGCCCGTCGAGCTCACGGACATGAGGACTCCCGTCACGGCGTGTGGACTCCTGGTACCTTCCGTACTACCACCGCATCGTAAAACGATCTGAAAACACCGCTTTTCCCCGGCCGCAGGCCTCCGGGCGGCTGTTCAGCTCGCCGTGATGTTGCAGAAGTAGTCGAAGTGGAACTTGGCCACGAGCACGTCGGCGTCGTCATAGAGCAGCGCCTTGCCGTCCAGGTCGAACTGTTCCGCGGCATCGCTGGCCAGGACCCGCCGTACTTCTCTGTCGTCCACGGTGGCAATCGCACGGATCCGGCCGACGGCCGGCTTGCGGAAGGTCGACCGGGCATCCCGGACCACCATGCGCTCGACCTGGGCAAGACGGGGCGCCAGGGCGCCGGCCGACGCGGCGGCGCCGGCGATGTCCGCGGCCAGGAAAAGCGCACCGGCATGAACCGTACCCAGGTGGTTGGTGAGGTTCTTGCTCACGGGGATCTCGACGATCGCGCGGTCGGGGCTCACCTCGGTGATGCTGACTCCGGCGAACCGACCGAAGGGCACGAGCGAGTTCGCGATCTCACGGATCCGCTCGTAGTCGACAACCCCGCTGGTGGCTTCGCTGAATATCGCATACCCGGTCTGGGCGGGCGAAACCCGCGTGTCATTCGTCACGCCTATCATCCCAACACTATTTGCCTACCGGCCTGTGAACAGGTGTCGAACCGACTACCGGAGGAAGCGGAAAAGAAGGTGAAGTCACCATGCGGGACGATGACGTCCGCACCGTTGCGACGGCGCCGGCTCACCGGTAGGCGCGCAGCACCCGACGGGCGATGGACCAGCGGAGCACCTCGGAGGGACCCTCGTAGATCCGGAAACCCCGCGCCTCGACGAGGAATCGGGCGACCAGCTCGTCCTCACATACACCGAGTCCGCCGTAGAGCTGGACCGCGCGGTCGAGCACGCGCCAGACAGCCTCCGACACGAAGGTCTTGGTGATCGATGCCGCGTGGCGCGCGGCGCCACTGACCGCGCCATGCTCATCGATCACAGCGGCGGTCGAGTGGATGAGCGCTCGGGCGGCCGCGATATCGATCTCGTTGTCGGCGACGTGGGCCTGGGCCATTCCATGGTCGGCAACCGGTATCCCGAACGCCTTGCGACCGACGATCCGCTCGGCGGACATCGCGTGCGCCCGAACGGCCAACCCCAGCCAGGTCATGCAGAACGTGACGCGTGAGGGAGCCATCCGCACCTGGGCGTACTCAAGGCCGCTTCCGACCGCCCCGAGCACGGCGTCGTCG
>NZ_CAAAFT010000346.1:0-4051 GCF_900634765.1 Candidatus Protofrankia californiensis
TGAGGGAGCCATCCGCACCTGGGCGTACTCAAGGCCGCTTCCGACCGCCCCGAGCACGGCGTCGTCGGGGACGAAACAGTCGTTGAACGTCACTTCGCAGTGGCCGCCCGGGGCGCTGTGGTCCAGCGTCGGCATGCGGCGGCCGACGGTGAGCCCCGGGTTGTCCTGGTCCACCAGGAACATGGTCGTGCCGCCGCTGGTCGCGGCGATGCAGATGGTGAACGCCGCCCCGTCGGCTCCGGTGGTGAAGTGCTTCGCGCCGTTGATCCTCCAGCCGCCGTCGACCTTCTCGGCGGTCGTGCGGAGCATCGCGGGATCCGACCCCGCGCCGGGAGGCGGTTCGGCCATCGCGATGGACGAGCGGACCTCACCGCGCGCCAGCGGCGCCAGGTAGCGCTGCGCCTGCTCGGCGTTGGCGAGGTGGGCGAGCAGGTGGATGTTGCCGTCGTCCGGGGCGGAGGCGTTCAGCGCGATCGGGCCGATCAGGCTCGCGCCGGCGGCTTCCAACACGTACGCCAGGGCCCGGGTGTCCAGGCCGAGGCCGCCGTAGGCCACCGGCGACAGCGGGCCGAAGACCCCCGCCTCCCGGGCGGCCTTCTGCAGCTCCGTCCGGAGTGCGTCGTCCATCGGACGCCCGTCGACCACGATCTCCCGCTCGACCGGGAAGACGTACTCCTGGACGAACGCCCTCGTGCGTTCGGCGATCTGCTGCGGGCTGGTGTCTGCGGTGGGCACGGCGTTCACGGGGGCATGCTCCTGATCTGTGTCGGCACCGCTGGTCTGGAGGGCCTCCGGCAGCGCGACCATGCTTTCTCGCGCAGCCGGAAGCCCAGGTCCCTGGGTTGCTGAGGAGCCGGTCAGGCGGCCTTGAGCAGCCGCTCCTGCTGCGGCGTCCCAACCTCCTCGTAGAGCTTCTCCAGGTTGTGCGGGGCGAAGAACTCCTCACCGTGGACGCCCCCGGCCATCAGCCCGAAGAACTTCTTCGTGTATTCCGGGCTCTGGCTAGTGGCGCGCAGCACCGCCTCGAAGAACGGAGGCAGGGTGAGTTCGGCGAGGACGCACGTGAACTCGAAGGTGCCCTTGCTCCGCTCGTCGCGGATCCTGGCGTACTCCGCCACCGCGTCGTCGATCGGGCGCTCGCCGGCCAGCCCCTGGTGCAGGTGGTCCGCCAGGAGCTCGGCGTACAGGAACGCGTCGGTGATTCCCCATCCGGTGAACGGGTCCTTGTGGTATCCGGCGTCTCCCACCAGCGCCCAGCCAGGCCCGTTGGAACGGCGGTAGTAGTTGTCCGGGTAACGCATAACCCGGAAGTTCTCCGCCCGCTTCCCGTTCGTCCGGAGGTCTTCACCGAATTCGGGGGCGACCTCGTCGTACACGGCGTGGAAGTTTTTCTCCACGTCGGTGCGGAAGTCGCTGAAGTACTCCCGCCGGCGCAGGAGGGACACCAGGTGCAGGTCGTCGTTGGTCGGCCACGCGCCTATCTGCTGCTGATTGAAGCTGGTCCGGTGCTGGAAGGTCCAGTCCAGCCCGCCGAAATACGAGTAGTAGACGAAGCAGGTTGCCGGGACCACCCGGTAGAAATCGGCCCCGACCTTGTCCCCGACCGTCGAGTTCCGGCCGTCCGCGCCGACGACGAACGACCCGCGGAATTCCTTCTCCGATTCGTCGTCGAGCTGGCCCCGGATGCCGACCGCACGGCCGTCCTCGAAGATCACGTTCTGGACGGTGAATCCCTCGACGACCTCCGCCCCGGCCTCGCGCGCCGCGTCGACGAGAATCTTGTCCAGCACCGTCCGACGCGGGGAGTACACCTCGGTGACGCCCTCGATCGGGTCGGCGAAGCCCTCGACATGAATGCCGGTGTAGGACAGGGTCAGGTGCTTCATCGCCGGGACGCCCGAGGCCGCGACGCGGTCGAGCAGGCCCCAGTCCTTCAGCCGGGCAAGGCCGGTCTGCTGAATGTAGTGCGTCGAAATGGTGTCGCTCGGGAAGGTGGATCGATCGACGACGAGGACCCGGTGACCGCGTCTGGCGAGCAGCAGCGCCAGGGATGAGCCGGCGCAGCGCGCACCGACAACGATAACGTCGTACATATGAATGTGCTCCTGTCGTGAACCCGGCGAAGCCCGCGATGGAACCTGCCCGGTACGGGTACGAATCAATTTTCCACAGCTGCCGGAATGGCAGTCAACATCTGTGACCGAGAGCCATCGGTCGATTGGGCGACACAATCGATCCATAATCCGGGAACGGAGAAGATGGAGTGGGACGATTTGCGGAAAATTTTCGGCCGGTTCACCGGACGGTGGGGACGGGAAGAAACGCTCAGCCGTACACCGCGGCGATGTCCGCGGCGAATTCGGCCTCGATCACATTCCGGCGCAGCTTCATCGAGGGGGTCAGCTGCCCGGCGTCCACCGTGAAGTCGGTCGCGAGAACCCGGAACGCCCGGATCGACTCGGCCCGGGAGACCAGGCTGTTCGCGTCGTCTATCGCGGTCTGGATCTCCGCGAGCAGATCTGGACTGTGACGCCAGGAGTCGTCGTCGCCCTCGAATCCCTGGCTCGCCTTCCATCCGGTGAGCGCAGCGGGGTCGATCGTCACCAGCGCGCTGACGAACGGCCGCGCGTCGCCGATCACCATGCAGTTGCTCACCAGCGGGTGCAGCCGGACGCGGTCCTCCAGCGGGGTGGGCGCGACGTTCTTGCCGCCGCTGGTGACCAGGATCTCCTTGCGGCGACCCGTGATGTAGAGGAAGCCGTCGTCGTCGAGCCGCCCGAGGTCGCCGGTGTACAGCCACGGGCCCTCATCGGCCTGCGTCGCGTCCCGGTCGGTGGGTTGCGGACTCCCCGGCCAGTACCCCGGCGAGACGTTGAAGCCGCGGACGAGCAGCTCCTCGTCGTCCGCGATCGCCACCGTGGTACCCGGGATCGGGCGCCCGACGCTGCCTATCCGGTTGGTTGCCGGGACGTTCACCGTCACCGCCGTCGCGGCCTCGGTCAGCCCGTAGCAGTTGAGGATCTGCACCCCCACCCCGGCGTAGAACGCCGCGGTCGAGTCGTCGAGCGACGCACCGCCTGAGATCACATGCTGGAAGCGACCGCCGAAGGAGGCCCGTACCCGGCTGTAGACCTTCTCGTCGAACGCGGCGTGCGCGTCGTGCAGGTCGGCGTCGATCCGCAGCCCGCGCGCACCGGCGAGACCGAATTCGATCGCGATCCGCTCCGCCTCGCTGTCGACCACGCCGGCCCCACCGGCCGCGGGCTCGCGCACGCGCTTGCGGATCTTCTCCAATGCGTACGGCACGAGCGCGAGGAACGTGGGCCGGAACACCGGGAGCTCCGCGATCAGCTCCGGCACGCCCGCCACGAGCCCGGTCCGAGTGCCCCCGTACAGGCAGGCGAACAGGATGGTCCGGCCGAAGACGTGCGACAGCGGCAGGCCCAGCAGCGTCGTCGCCTGCTCCCCGGCAGCGCTGCGGAACAGCTGCCCGGTGTGCTCGACGGTGTTGGCGGAGGAGGCGTACAGGTTGCGGTGGGTGAGCATGCACCCCTTGGGTGTGCCGGTGGTACCACTGGTGTAGACGATCGTCGCAAGGTCGTCGGCACGTACCTTGGCGCGACGGTCGTCGAACTCGGCGTCCAGGAGCCCGTCCTGATCCGCCTCACGCCAGGCCCCGACCGTCTCCAGCAGCCAGGCACCGGCGCGCAGGGCCGATCCGCCGATCCGGTCGAGCTGGATACGCTGATCGTCGGTCTCGGCGAAGCACCAGCTTGCCGCGGAGTCGACCAGCAGGTGGCGTATCTGCTGCTCGGAAGCGGTCGGATAGATCGGAACCGTGACCGCGCCGATACTGAGCACCGCGAAGTCCACAACAGCCCACTCGTAGCTGGTCCGTCCCAGCACGGCCACCCGGTCACCGTGCGCGGCTCCGTGCGACAGCAGCACCTTGGCGACGGCCCGGACGTGGTCGGCGAACTGCCGGTAGCTGACGTCCTGCCAGCCGGCGGCGTTCTTCCAGCTCAACACGGGACGGTCCGCGGCCAGGCGG
>NZ_CAAAFT010000347.1:0-8314 GCF_900634765.1 Candidatus Protofrankia californiensis
CTCCGGTCGTCCCGCCGCTTTCGTAGATCCCGGCGATCTTCCGATCCTCGCCGTCGAGCCCGCGCGGAATCAGGTCCTCGACCGGGATTTCCCGGAACTCGTTGATGACGTTCGGGAATAAGCTGAGGTCCGCGAACGTGCGAACATCCGTGACGGGGTCGAAGCCCAGGCTCGATGCGCGACGCAGCCAGTACGGACTCCCGGTCTCGGCGCTGAAGTGCCAGGTCATCAGGGCTGGAATATATTCGTCCGGGTCGATGCCCGTGTTGTCTGCTGCGGTGAGGTCCAGAATGGCGGAACACATACGCGGCCTCCGGCTGCGTGCGTCGTGTACGTCTGCGGGGGTCATTGTCCCTGCAGCTCGACGGTCGCGCAGCACGACCGCGGCCACTTCTATCAGACGATAGGAACTTCCGTACGACTCGGCCGGACGAGGACAATCACCGGGCTGACGCCGTCACGGCCGAGCCGGGCCCGGGACCAGGACCGCCCCCTGCGGCAACAGGTCGTTCACCCGTCGTCCACTGTTTCGTGGTCCTGTTTCAATGAGCGTCCCATATCATCCGGTGAATGCCGGGTGAGGAAACAGGCACCGGGCGAGGAAACCAAAAGGAGGACAATCCCGTGCACGTGAACGGCACGCAAGAGGAGTCCTCCGCGCCGAGCCGCATTCGGGAACTGCGGCAGCTGCTGGAGTACGGTTTGCAGGCCGGGATCGGGGTCGGCCACTCGCTGGGCATCACTGTCGAGTCGGTGGACGAGGGCCGGACGGTCTACACGCTTGTGCCCTCACCGGCCACGGCCAATGCGATGTACACCGTGCACGGCGGAGTCCTTGCGACCCTCATGGACACCGCCATGGGGAGCGCTGTCTTCACCAGGCTCCCCGACGGGATTCTTTACACCACGCTCGAGCTGAAGGTCAACTTCATTCGATCGGTGAAACTCGACGCGGACCGGCTCACCTGCGAGGGTCTGGCCATCCACGTCGGAAGGCGGACCGCACTCGCGGAAGCACGCGTCACCGATCCCGTCGGAAACCTGATAGCCCACGGGACGAGCACGTGCCTGCTGCTGCAACCCGCGGACACGACCCAAACTGGATAGAACACCACCATCCGGCCTTGATCACCCCGCCGGACCAGACCGCTGTAGAGCCGACATGACTCCAGCCGGTGCTCCGCGGCACCGCACACAGTCACGGTCGTCGGGTGGCCAGATACAGACCGAGCGCCGCACGGACGCCGAGACCGGCCTATATTCGAGCACCGTTCACCGGCCGGACGGCGAATGAATTATAAACTGTTCGGACCAACGCCTGGCAACGCGCAGGCGACCGGCCACCGGCCACCGGCGATTCTCGCGGCGCATGGTTCGACAGGATTCATGAAATCCCGGTTGACGGCTTTCCGTTCCGTTGCTCGAATATGTCCGCCGGCGACGGCGGTCGACAAGGACCTACGACAACAACTTGACAATCAGTATTGATTCATGCGCACCGGTCGCGGCGCCGGCAGCCACAGGAGACGCGATGGCGGACAAGAACACGGTCACGAATCCAGGCGGACCCCGGGCAACCGCACGCGGCCACGCTGTCGTACTCGGCGCGAGCATCGCCGGAACACTGGCTGCCCGGGTACTGGCTGACAGCTACCAGCGGGTCACCATTGTCGAGCGCGATGTGCTGCCCGAGGTCGAACAGCGCCGCGGCGCGCCTCAGGGCCGGCACCTGCACGGCCTGATGGAGTGCGGGCGTCAGATCATGGAGGAGCTCTTTCCCGGGCTGACCGCCGAGCTCGGCGAGCGTGGTGCGCCCATGACCGAGGTACTGGTGAAGTCACGTTGGTATCTGAGCGGGCTGCAGGTCCACCCCACCCCCACCGGCCTGACCTCGCTGCTGGCCAGCCGGCCGCTGCTGGAAAGCGTCATGCGAGCCAGGGCGACCGCTCTGCCAGGAGTATGCGTACGGCAGCGACTGACAGCGGTGGGGCTGATCACAGCGCCCGGGGAGGCGAACCGAGTCGCCGGTGTGCGGGTCGTCCCCACCGGCGACGGCTCCAGGAACGATGCCTTCGACGGCGGCGCCCCGACGGACGGGACGAACCCGGCGGACGCACGCCCCGACAGGACCGAGGTGATCAGCGCCGATCTCGTGGTCGACGCGACCGGTCGCGGCTCCCGCGCACCGCAGTGGCTCACCGAGATAGGCCAGCACCAGCCGTCGCAGGAACGCATCGACATCGACCTCGGCTATTCCTCATGCACCTTCCGCCGCCGGCCGGAACACCTCGGCGGCGACATAGGGGTTGTCGTCTCGACCATGCCCGGACAACGGGGTGGGGGCGCCATCGCCCTGGAGGGCGATCGGTGGCACATCACGCTCGGAGGCATGCTCGGAGATCATCCACCGACAGATCATGAAGGATTCCGGGCCTTCGCCGCCACGCTGCCGGTACCCGACATCCATGAACTCGTCACCCAGGCCGAGCCGCTGGGCGACCCTGTCCCGCACCGCTTCCGCGGCTCTCTGCGCCGGCACTACGAAGACCTCAGGATGCCGCCCGAAGGCTTCCTCGCGATCGGTGACGCCGTGTGCAGCTTCAATCCGCTCTATGCCCAAGGTATGACCGTGGCCGCCCAACAGGTCCAGGCCCTGCGGGACTGCCTGTGCTCGGACGAGCCGGCGCTGCCGCGGCGCTTCTACCGGCAAGCCGCCCGTCTGATCGACACCGCCTGGCAGATGTCCAGCAACGCCGACCTCAACCACCCCGGTGTGCAGGGCCGACGGACCCTGCGCATCCGGCTGGTCAACGCCTACCTGCACCGGGTTCGGATAGCCGCCCATGCGGACCCGACGGTGGCGCGGACGTTCATGCGGTTGGCAAACCTGATGGAGCCGCCAGAAGCTCTGCTGCGACCATCCATGATCGCGCGGGTGCTGCGGCACAGTTAGAGCACAGTTGGAGCGCCCGCCGTCACAGCTGTGCCAAGCGGTTCAGAGTGTGCTCCAGCGAGCTGTGCAGGATCGTCTGCCAGCCGCGAGCCTGCGCGGCGGCACAGTTGACCGGCGTGTCGTCGATGAGCAGGCACTGCCGGGGCTGCACGCCGAAGGCGTCCTCGGCCATCCGGTAGATCTCCGGATCGGGCTTGCGGAGCCCGATCTCGTGGGAGTTGATGGTCACCTCGAACATGCTCGTGTCGGGCATCAACGCCGCGCGATGTGGTTCCCACTCGGCCACGCTGTTCGTGAGCAGCCCCACCCGCAACCCCCTGCGCCGGCAGTCGGCCAGGCAGTCGAGCAGGGCGTTGTTCATCGTCCGTCCCTCATACCAGTGGTCGGCGAACCGGGTCAGGTCGACCCGTGGCGTCCAGTCCGGGGCGAGTGCTGCAGTGACCCGCAGACCCCATTCACGCTGCGGCATCAGCCCGCGTTCCATCGGTTCGAGCAGCTGCATGCCGCACTCGTCGGCGACAGCGCTGATGGCGGACCGCAGGGCCGCAGCCGGCACCCCCGCCGCGGACACGAGCCGGTCGAATGCTTCCGAGATCGGGGAGGTCAGCACACCACCGAAGTCACACCACACCACCGACACCTCGGCCGCCATCGGAATCTGGGCCGCCGGCAGGAGCCGGTCGGCGGATCGGACGTCGTCAGCCAAGGATGTTGTCTCCAGGAGCATCGGGCAGCCGTCGCCCGCCGGCCGCGTCGAACAGATGCAGCCGCGAGGCGGGAACGTGAACCCTCAGCCGCTCGTCGGCCGCCGGCACGCAGTCGTGTGCAGGCAGGACAACCGCCCACCGGCCCAGCTCACTGCGGCAGTTCACGATCACGCCGTCGCCGGTGAACTCCACCACGTCCACGACGCCCTCGATCAGCATGCCGGGACCGTTCGGCACGTCCGAATCCGCTCCGATCAGCCTGCCCTCACCCGGACGCCACCCGAGCAGCGCCTGTCTGCCGGAGTCCGACGCCGCGTTGCCGACGGTGGCGCGCAGGCCGGGCGCGACGAACGCCACGCCGTCGCCTCGCACCGGATGCAGGTTCATCGACGGGCTGCCGACGAAGGCCGCGACGAATGTGCTGGCGGGCCGCTGGTAGACGTCGACGGGCGTACCGGCCTGCGCGACCTTCCCGGAGTTGAGCACGACCAGGTGCGTGCCCATCGACAGCGCCTCAAGCTGATCGTGGGTGACGAGCAGCATGGTGGCGCCCACCTCGCGCCGCAGCCGCACGAGTTCGGCGCGGGCGTGCTGTCGCAGCTGGGCGTCCAGGGCCGACAGCGGCTCGTCGAGCAGCAGCACCGACGGCCGCCGCACGATGGCGCGTGCGAGTCCCACGCGCTGGCGTTCACCGCCGGACAGCTGGGCAGGACGCCGCTTCTCCAGACCGTCGATCCGCAGCAGGCTGCAGGCGTCGCGGACCCGTTCGGCTATCTGCGCACGGGTGGGGCCCTTGCGCCGGTTGTGCCGGGCCTCCAGCCGGAGGCTGAAGCCGATGTTCTGCTCGACGGTCATGTGCGGGTACAGCGCGAAGTCCTGAAACACCATGGACAGGTCGCGCGCACCGGGCGGATGGCTCGTCACGTCGGCACCGTCGATCAGGACCCGCCCCCGGTCCGGTGACTCCAGCCCGGCGATCACCCGAAGTGCCGTCGACTTGCCGCATCCTGACGGCCCGACGAACACGGTGAGGGAGCCTTCGGGGACGTGCAGCACCGGAGTGTCCAGCGCCGTGTGCGACCCGTAGCTCTTCACGACACCGTCGAGCCGGATCCCGCGGGAGTCGTCGGCGGAGAGGGATGGCGAACCGGCGAACGGGGGCTCGTCCGGGGAGCCGTCCTGGGACCCGGGTCGAGAGCCGGCAGGAATCCGGGGTCCTGCGTCGAGGACCTGGTCGGTCATGGAAGTCACCGCAATCCGGACTGGAGGAAGGCGTCGGCGATGCGACGGGAGGCGAACATGTAGACGGCCACGATCGGCAACGTCGAGATCATCGCAGCGGCGAGCAAAGGCCCGAAGTCCTGCCCTTCCTGGTTGCCGAAGAGCGCCAGACCCACCTGGATCGTGGTGTTCTCCCGGCCCGGTGCGATCAGACTGGGCCACAGGTACTCGTTCCAGGTGTTGATGAAGACGATGATGCCGACCGCCGCGAGCGATGGTCGCAGCAACGGCAGCACGATGAACCGCAGCACCTCCCACGCAGTGGCGCCGTCCAGGATGGCGGCACTGGCCAACGTCGGTGGCAGCTTGCGGACGTGCTCCCGCAGGAGCAGGACGGCCAGGGCGCTGGTGGCCAGTTGCGGAACGACCAGGCCGAGGTAGGTGTTGCGCCACTCCAGCCGGGTGGCGAGCAGGAAGTGCGGGATGATCAGCGCCTGTGCCGGGACGACCAGCGCGACCGTGAGGGCGACGAGGACAAGTCCCTGACCCCGCGTGCGCAGACGCACCAGCGCGTAGGCCGCCGGGACGGAGACGACGAGCTGGAGGAGTGTCGCGCCGGATGCCATGACGAACGTGTTGAGCAGCAGCCTGGCGATGGGGAACTCCGCAAAGGTGAACCGGTAGTTCCCAAGCGTCGCCGGCAGTGGCAGCGGGTTGGTGCTGTAGATGTTGTTCGCAGGCTTGAAGGACGTCGTCAACGCCCACAGCAGCGGAAAGATCATGATCAGGACGGTCCCCAGCAGCACCACGTGACGTCCCAGGCGCCGCGCCGGACGGTCATGGACGGTCACGCGACCTCTTCTCGATCAGCCAGTACACCCCGAACACAAGACCCACCGCGGCAACGATGGTGATCGCCGCCGCCGCTCCGGTGCCCACGTCGAAGAAGGTGAAGGCATAGGTGTAGAGGCGGTAGTAGACGTAGTCCGTCGAGTCGTTCGGCCCGCCCTGGGTGAGCACTGCCACGTTGGTGAACACCCAGTGGTTGACGAAGACCACGCACAGCAGGCTCAGCAGAGCGGCGGTTCGCAGCAGCTGCGGGACGAGGAGGAACCGAGTGATCTCCCATTCCCGGGCTCCGTCGACGCGCGCCGCCTCGATGCAGCGCCGGTCCAGCGTGGCCAGGGCCGCCCCGAACAACAGCATGTTGAGCGCGACGACCTTCGCCGCCGTGATCGCGACGATGACGAACAACGCCGTGTCCGGGTCCCCCAACCAGTCGCGTTCAGGTAGCCCCAGCGCCGCCATGACCTCGTTCGCGACCCCACCGAGCGGGTTGAGGACGAACTGCCAGGAGATCGCCGTCGCGACCGGGGCGAGCACGACCGGAAGGAACAGCAGTGCCCGGTAGATGTCGCTGGAGCGCCCCGGCCGCTTCCACAACATGATTGCCAGTGCCATCGGGACGGCACTGGCGAACGGAAGTATGGCCGCCACGTAGAGGACGGTGCGGTACAGCGCATGCCCGAACTCGGGCTGTTCGATCAGCCGGAGGTAGTTGTCGAACCCGACGAAGGACTTCTCCGGAGTGGTGAGGTTCCAGTCCAGCACGCTGAGCACGGCGGTGAATGCCATCGGCCCATACACCCAGACCGCGAGCGAGACAAGGACCGGGCCCATGTAGAGCCACGGCATCAACCGGGTGAAAAGGCCGGAGGTGGGAGCACGCCGGCCGGTGCGCCCCCACCCGGCAGTCACCGGGTGACCCGGGTTCCCCCGAGCCTCCCGGACCATTGGTTCGACGGTCATGACTGCTGCATCAACTACTTCAACGATCGGATCTTGCCGGCCACCTCGGACAGGGTCTTCTGTGGGTCGGCGCCCTGAAGCACGATGGGCGCGACCGCGTTGTCCTGGAGCGCGACCACCGCCTCACTGGCCCGTTCCCCGGGGAAGAAGGTGTACGGACTGACCGTCGCCAGCTGGGCGAGCGGCGGGGCGAGCAGCTTCCCGATGGGCGTGTCGGCAATCTTCCTGGCGACCGTGTCGCGCAGCGGAAGGTAACCCATCTTCGTCGCGATGGTGGTGAAGCCCTCCTCGCTGCTGAGGAACTTGATGAACTTCCAGGCCGCGTCCTGGTGTGCTTTGTCCTTGGCGAGCACCGCGAGCCCGGCGCCGGAGTAGGTCGGACGGGCCGGATTGGTGCCGATGCCGGGGAACCCGGCAGTGCGCAGCTCGAACTTGCCGGCGGCCGCCTTCTGAGCGCTGGCGAGCACCGCCGTACTGCCGACGATCATGCCGAGCTCGCCCTTGTTGAAGGCGGCGAGCGCGGCGTCGGAGGCAACCGACGGCGCAGCACCAGAGGAGGTGAGGTCGGCGACGGCGGCCAGCGCGTCGACGGCCGGCTTCTGGTCCAGGGCGATGCTTCCGCTCGGGCCGACCAGGCTGCCGCCGTTGGTGGTGACCAGCGACTGGGTCAGGTAGTCGGACTTACCGCTGTCCACCACAGCGATGTAGGCACCGTTCGCGCCGACCTTCTTGATCGCCAGGCCCGCATCCTTGATCTGCGCGATCGTCGTGGGCGGCTGGTCGGGGTCCAACCCGGCCTTGCGGAAGAGGTCGGCGTTGTAGAACAGCGTCGGGATCGACATGGTGAACGGCATCGCCTTGACCTTGCCGCCGTCGGACACCGCCGCGAGAAGGTTCTGCGAGATCCCGGCCGTGTGCGATTTCCACTCGGCGGCGGGGGCGAGGTCCTGCACGGGCACGATCGGCAGGGCGGCGTAGGCCGAGGCCATCTTGCTCCAGCCGATCTGCGCGACGTCCGGCGGGCTGCCGGCGGCGGTGTCAGCCCGGAGCTTGGTGAGCACGTCCTTGACCGCGACGCCCTCCGCCTTCACCGTGATGGTCGGGTTCGCCGCCTTGAAGGCGTCGAGGAGGTTCTGGATGCCCTCGCCACCCAGACCCGGCGTACCGTAGTTGTACGAAAGAAAACTGATCGTGATGGGATCGTTACTAGAGGCTCCTGAAGCGGTCGAGCCGCTGGTGCTGTCGGAACCACAGGCGCTTATGGCGAGCAACCCGGCGACGGCCAGCGCCGCCACCGGGGCGGTGCGCCGGCGCAGACCCCGAGTGATTCCGGGAATCATCCGAGAACCTTTCCAGAAATTCGTGCGTCGAATTGGGCGGCCGGTGCGGCGACGTGCACCGGGCCGCTGAAGACACGGCTGGCATCAGCCTGTCGGGCCGCCAACCACTGCGGGTCGGCGGAGATGAAGTGGGTCAGGACGAGCTGCCCGGCGTCGGCCGCGGCCGCAGCCATGCGCACACTGCTCACCAACCACCGTTTCCCGGTCGCCGACGACAGCGACCTGCTCACCGTCGCTGCCCGACTGTCCATCCCGGTGAAGCAGCGCCGATCGCTGCAAAGCGG
>NZ_CAAAFT010000347.1:8384-15083 GCF_900634765.1 Candidatus Protofrankia californiensis
CCTCGGCCAGCAGCAGGTCCACATCGCGGGCCAGAGGGATCAGCGCGTCGGTCCAACCGGTGTCGCCGGTGTAGGCGAGGCTTCCCGTCGGACCCTCCAGCCGGACACCGCAGTTGGGAATGGCGTGGCGCAGACCGTGCATGCCGATCGTGCAGTCGCCCACCGTGAACTCCTCGCCCGGGGCATACTCCCGCACATCGAAGGCGAGGTCGAACGCCTTGTCCAGCAACGGGATGGTCGCCACCGGAAAGAGCTGCGCGAGCTTTTGCAGGGTCGACCGTCCACCAGCCGGTACGTAGAGCGGGACCGGCGGCAGCTCCGCGGTGTCAACGACCTCCGGCAGGCTGGGGAAGGACGCAGCATATCTGGTCCGGCCGCTCAGGAGAGCTTTTCCGATAGGCAGGAGATCATAGCAGTGGTCCAGGTGGAAATGGCTGATCACCACTGCGTCCAGCATTTTCGGATGCCCCATCGCGCTGAGGGCGAGAGCCACACCGGGACCGCAGTCCAGCATGATCCTGGTATTCCCGGCGTTCACAAGATAGCCCGAACTGCCCTGGCCGCCGGATGGCATTCCGGAACGACAGCCGAGGACGGTAAGATGCATTTGCAGAATGTCCGATCTTCTAAGATGCCGAAATATTTGGTGTGGTATTCCGAGGTTCGAGGACGGTGCACTCGTGGATCTTCGTTACGCCGCCGGGGAGCTTGGAGTTGGAAACCGGGGGCGCACGGTTCCCCCGGTTCCAGCGATGCTGCTGACAGTTCGCGGCCCTGGCAACGAGCAACTTCCGGACGTACGATTACGAACGCCTATCGCCGCTGTTCACCCGGCCGGATTGTTTCGCCCCGGCCGGATGCGCACCGGGCGAGTCCAGCAGATCCGCAGGCGCCACCGGTACCCAACCGGGAGAGCCGGCGACGATCGCCGGCGGTCCGGCCCGTACCCTGCCGCGGCAGGCGCTGCCCCCACGGTTCCGCGGAGTTCGCTTCGCGGCACCCGGCAGTGGCCCGGCAGCGCGCCGACAGGGCCCGGCAGCACACCACGGCAAGGCGCCCGCCCGCTGCTTTCCCCGGATTTCATCCAGCCCCCCACGGCCCTGCGGTAAACGGACCGCGAATCGGCGACAAAGAATATGGGAATGTCCGCCGATGATTCGCTGGATCCAGCATCGTCCGATTGCCTTCCCGAATGGATCAATACGATCGGAAAATAACCGTTGACGGCCTTCGACGCGAAGCCGAACAATTTTGTCGACGACGGTGTTCGACGCGGGATCCGCCCGACGGCAGCCCGGTGCGGACGTCCCAGCCGGCGGTCACCGAAGAAGGCGACGCGAAGAAGAAGGCGACGTCTGGCTCTTCGTAGACAGGGGAGGCCGTATGGTCACCGGCACGTTGCACGATGCACTTGACCGGATCGCCGCACACGGCCGGGACACCGCGGTCGACTTCCCGTCCGAATCGACGTCGATTTCCCTCGGTGAACTCGCCGACTCCGCACAGGCGATGGCGCGTTCGTTGGCCGGAATGGGTGTCGGGCCGGGCAGCCGGGTCGGAATCTTCAGCCAGAACGCCCCCGAATTCCTCCAGACACTGTTCGCCGTCACCAGGACCGGTGCAGCAGCCTGCCCGCTGCCGCTGCCCACGGCGGCCTGGGATCTGGCAGGTCACGCACACCGGCTGGCGCGGATCGCGTCGGTCGCGGGCATCCGCCAGGTGGTCGTCTCCTCCCGGTTCCGCGGGCTGGCCAGCCGTTTCGACGGTGCCATGAGTAACGTTGCATTCGTCTGCGCCGGCGACCTGCTGGCAGGTGTGACCCCGCCCGGGCAGCTTCCCGTGGTCGAACCGACGGACCTAGCCATCGTGCAGTTCACCTCGGGCAGCACCGCCGCGCCCAAGGGAGTCCAGCTCACCCACGCCAACGCGCTCGCGGGCATCGAGGCGATCAGTGAAGGGATAGACCTCGGCCGGGACGGCGATGGCGGAGGCAGCTGGCTGCCGCTCTTCCACGACATGGGGTTGTTCGCGACCCTGTCAGCGATCATGCGTAACGTTCCCATGACGGTGTGGTCACCCACGTCGTTCGTCAAGGACCCGGCGCGATGGCTTCGCCAGTTCCTGGCGTCCGGGGCGACGATCTCCCCTGCTCCCAACTTCGGTTACGACCAGCTGGTCGCCGCTGTGTCCCCGCAGGAGGCTGCGAGTCTGGACATGCGCCACTGGCGGATCGCCTTCAACGGCGCCGAGCCCATCGCGCTGGCGTCGGTCGAGCGGTTTCTGGAACACTTCTCACCGGCCGGTTTCGCGCCCGAGGCGATGTTCCCGGTGTACGGCATGGCCGAGGCGACGCTGGCGGTCGCCTTCCCCCCACTGGGCCGGCCACCGGTGTCGGTCTGGGTCGACCGCGAACGGCTGGCCAACGCCGGCCTGGTCCAGCAAGTGCCACGCGGGCATCCGCAGGCGCGGGCCGTCGTCGGGGTGGGCCGGCCGGTGCGCGGGGTCGAACTACGCATCGCCAGCCCCGACGCCGGCAAGGTGTCCGCCGACGACCAGCAGGTCGGCGAAATCGAGATTCGCGGGGACTCGGTGACGCCTGGTTATCTGCTGGCGGAGGGAAGCGATGACGACACCTTCACGCCGGACGGTTGGTTGCGTACCGGAGACCTGGGGTTCCGTCTGGGTGACGAAGTGTTCGTCACCGGACGGATAAAGGAAATGATCATCGTCCGTGGGGCGAACTTCTACCCCGAGGACGTCGAAGGCATCGCCCGCGACATCCCCGGGGTGTTCAAACGCCGATGCGTCGCCGTCGTCGGCCGGGGCGGCGACGGCGACGGCGACGGCGCTGAGCTGATCACCCTGCTCGCGGAGACGAGCCTCGACGACCCGGCCGCGCGTGACCGGCTCGCAGCCGACCTGCGTGCCCAGGTCACCGGCACGCTCGGCCTGTCCGACCTGGCGGTACGCCTGTTGCCCCCGAGCTCGCTCCCCCGCACGTCCAGCGGCAAGTTCCAGCGCCTGGTCGTCGGCGAACGAACATGGCAGCCCTCGACCTGACACCGCGGGTCCACACCACGGAATCCAGGCCACAAAGCCCGCAAAGGAAGCCGATGCACAGCTACGATGTCTTCCGCCAGTACGAGCGCCATCAGTGGCAACTCGCCGACCTGCCATTCGACGAGATCGATCGCGACCTGGTCGACCCCGACTACGTCACACTGGCGAAAAGCGCGGTGATGGGCGAGTCGAACTCGATCGCCGCCCAACACGGCTTTTTCAACGAGTTCGTCGACGACTACGATTTCTCCGCGTTCGTGGCAATCTGGGGCTTCCAGGAACTCCAGCACCATTATGCTTTCCGGGCCTGGTTGGAGGCTCTGGACATCAAGGTCGACACGGCTCCGGTCGAGGCGATGCGGGAACCGTACGCCCCCGGCACGACACCAGCCGCCACCCTCGCCACAAACATCATTTCAGAGCTGACGGTGAATCACGTCTACCGGGCTGTCTCGGACTGGGTGGCCGAACCGATACTGCGGACAATCATGCGGGACGCCAGCCGGGACGAGGCAGCGCATGCCCGCGAGTTCATCCACTTCGCCCGCAGGCGTCTGGCGACGCACCCGCAGGAGCTGCCCTCGGTCCTCGAAACGCTCTACGTGTACACGTCCGGCGCTCAGATCAAGCACCCGGTGAGCGTCTTCAAAAGCGAGCTGCCCGAACTGCGCGAACACGAGACGATCGACACCGGCTTCGAGTTCTTCCTGGCCAAGGTCGGCGGCACCGGCGAACTCGACCGGCTCCAGGTGAAGATCCGCCGAGCCTTCGGCGCCCTGACCGGTCTGGACCTCGCCAGCAACGCGCGTATCCGGCGCGCACTGGCCGAAGCGTTGACATGACACCCGGTATCCACCAGACAGACCCTTCATTCGGAGCCGACCCGACCAAAGGCAGCACGGCCATGGTTTTGGCGCGCCGCCGGCGGTCCTTCATAGGGAGTTAACCGGCCAAAGGCAGCACGACCATTCTTTTCTCGCGCCGCCGGCGACCCTTCATAGGGAGTTAAATTGTCCGCCAATCATGAGCAGATCGTCGCTGTTGTCACCGAAATCGTGACCGGAGAACTCGGCCTTGCCGCCGACAGCGTGGCCCCGTCCATCGACCTTCGCTCGATCGAGGGAGCCGACTCGGTCAAGGTGCTCCGGATAGTCTCCAGGATCGAGCGGCACTTCGACGTCGAACTGGAGGACGAGGACGTCTTCGGCATCTCGTCCGTTGACGACATCGCGCTCGTGGTCGCGAAGTCCCTCACGCCGGACCCGTCATGACGACGATCACCGACCCCAAGGCGGACACCGCCATCGCCGACACCAACCAGCACTACGACCTCGACCCGGAGATCTTCGGCCTCTTCCTCGATCCGTTGCGCAAGTACAGCTCCGGGCTGTACCGGTCCGAGACGGACACCCTGGCGGAGGCTCAGATCAACAAGCTGCACTTCGTCGCCGGGCGCCTGGGCCTGCAAGGCGGCGAACGGCTGCTCGACGTGGGCTGCGGCTGGGGCTCCCTGCTGCTGTTCATGGCGCGGGAATACAGCTGCCGGACGACCGGCATCAGCCCGGCGGCACGACAGCACGCCTACATCAGCGGAAGAGCCAGCGAACTCGGGGTGGCCGACCAGGTCAGCACCTGGCGGGGGCACTTCGAGGAGGTCGACGTTCCCACCGGCAGTTTCGACGCGGTGACGATGCTCGGGTCGATCGTGCACATGCCCGATCTGACCGCCGTGTTCGCCAGGGCTCGGGCACTGCTGCGTCGTGACGGCACCCTCTACGTGTCGGAAAGCTGCTTTCGCAACGCGGCTGCGCACGAAGCGTTCCACAGCCGCGCCGGTACCCGGTTCGTCGGTGAAAAGATCTTCGGCTGGGGAGACATGCGGCCGGTGTCCGAACTGGTCCGTGGCGTCGAGGACGCCGGATTTTCCCTCATCGGCCTGGACGACCTGACCGCGGACTACCGTCGCACGATCGACGACTGGCTGGCGAACGTCCGGTCCGCCACCGACGACATCGAACGAATCCGACCGGGTCTCGCCCGCGAGCTCGAGCACTACCTGGAGATCGCCAACGCCGGGTGGGGCTACACCACCAAGCACTACGCCCTGACCTGCCGGAAGGCGCGATGACCGGCTCGGTGGCCCGAGATTCGGGCCTTCCGGACCTGCCGGATCGGCTTCGCCGATCCGGCAGGAACCCCGCGCGCGAAAGAAGCATGATCGCGCTGTCTCTGGCCCTCGGGGGCGTGTCTGAAAAGTGGCAGGAGGATCGATGACCGTCGTGGACGGGACCCTGGTGGCAGCACCGCCCGAGCAGGATGCAAACCGGCTCCTGCCGGCTGCCGACATCGAGCGCGCGGTCACGTCATTCATGATCGCCTCGCCCTCGGCGCGCCACTTCGACGTGGAGAGCGACTTCGACTGGGGCAGCGCGGACTGCGGGAGGCTGACCGAAGGGCAGCAGTCCGCCGTCCGCTTCATCACTCTGATCGAGGACCACCTTCCCGGCTACTTCGCCCTCTACAACCAGCTCTTCCCCCTCGACGACGGCGTCGACCCGTCAGACTTCGTCCGTAACCGGGAGCTTTACCACTTCACGGTCCGCTGGGCGCAGGAGGAGGACAGCCACGCCCGCGCTCTCTTCCGCTACCAGGTGGCCTCGGGGCTCGCGGAACCCGAACGGTTGCGCCTCGATCTCGCCGAGGAGGGGCGGCAGGAGTTCACCCTCCCCTTCGACAATCCGGTCTCGCTGTTCACCTACACACTCGTGCAGGAGAAAGCGACGCAGCTCTACTACCAGCAACTGCGTGCCGTGATCGACGAGCCTGTCCTCGCCGAGATCCTGAACCGGCTCAGCCGGGACGAGGCCCGTCACTTCTCGTTCATGGCGGACATGGTGGAGCAGTACCTGATCCGGTACGGCGACGCGGTCGTGGAGCCGATCCGGGAGGTGATAGCGAACTTCCGGATGCCGCTGGCAGACACCATCAAGGGCTACTGGCGGTGGGCGCTGCGGATCGCCGACGCCGCACGATACGACCACACCGACGCCTACGAGCACCTGATCCGGGTCATCAGGCACGCCGTCGACGCCCCGTCGGACCGCGTGGAGGCGTTGACCCAGTTCATCTCCGCCTGCCGCACCCCGGCGTAACAGCCTCTGCGTCACCCGCGGGTGGACCACTTGCGTAGTCGGTCCACCCGCCTTCTCATGCCACCCACCGGACCCTGCGGGTCCGCGGCGGAAGATGGAAACGGACAGCGCCGACGACATAGTCGTCCCAGCCGCATTCCATGGCGTACTCGTCAGCAGCGGCGGCACTTTCGAACAGAATCACCACCTCGGTGACAGCGGACCGGTCGTCCCCATCGAAGAGGACCGCCGCGTACAGCGATGCCGTCGATTCCGGCGCAAGCCCTGACGACGGCTGCCGCGCCGGTTGCTGTGACAGCTGCTGTGACCACGGTATGGCCATCGCTTCAGTCCCTCTCGATCACAGTGTGGCATCTGCGCTGTCCACAGGGCGGATACGTCTGCCTGGTCCGTGAACACCCAGACCTGGTAGCATCATTACAATTTGTCATCGATAACCCTCCGGATCGCTGTCTGGGATCACTGTCTGGGATCACTGTCTGGGATC
>NZ_CAAAFT010000347.1:15108-21145 GCF_900634765.1 Candidatus Protofrankia californiensis
CTGTCTGGGATCACTGTCTGGGATCACTGTCTGGGATCACTGCATGTTCGAGGCAACCGCCGTGACGACCGACGAGCAGCTCGGCTGCGTCACCTGTGACACCGCCGGGGCAAGGCCTGCCATCACCGAACAGTGAACATCACAGCCGTGGCAAAATTCAGCGCCTGTGTCTGGCAGATCCCAAGCCGACCGTCGGGAGGAAAACCGACATGGGAATGGCATCAAACTGGTAGCCGAGGAGACCGGTATGGTCACCCGACACCCGCCTTGCGGCGAACTGGTACAGAACTGGTAGGTACCAGGCCGGCCACGCGGAAAGGAACGACCAAATCACTTGATGGAAACAACAACTGCACAACAGATTCACAATCAGCTTATCCGGATGCTCCGCCGCGGAGGCCGTCCCGCCGAGCTGATCACATATACACCGGAGTTCATCGACCTGGTCTGGCCTGCCGAGACGGGCATGCCACGGCAGGCGATCCACGACCGGGCGCTGCACGCGCACCGCATGCTCACCGCCGCTGTCGCCGCGCTGGAGCAGCCGCACAGCGAAGCAATCGGGATCATGCTGTGCCTGTGGCCCGGCACGCTCGGCCTGACCCTCGACCAGCGCCGGGAACGAGCCGCACGCCTCTTCGGCATCCAGTCCGACACGTTCCGCCGCTCGGCCCATGAGGGGCACCTCGTTCTCAACCTTTCCCTGGAGATCTACCAGCGGGTCCGGGACCGCCACGACCGGCGGCGCACCCTACCCACCGCGGACCACGGCGGTACACCGTGAGCCACGACCACAGCGGTACACCGTAGGCCGACGGCGACCGAGAAATCGTCCCCGGACCGCCACCATCCGCACCGTCGCCGCGCAGGGTACGCAATCAGGCGCTTCGGGAGGCCGTCGACTCCGGACGGACCAACCAGAAGATCGTGGACATGACGGCGCGTAACCGGGAATGACCTCGACTGGATGACAAGGGACGTCCCGCCGATCCGCTGATGCGGTGGTCAACCGTCGTGGCTCGGGAGGCACTGTCCAGGGCTGCCGGGCACCCGCCTGTGCGGGCGCGCGCCCGCCACGATCGGCCTCGGCCGCATACCCTGTCACCGGTTATGGCAACCGATAGCGTGGAGTTTCCTTCGGATAGCGCTGTCACCGAATATCACCCGACCGATTGTTGCGGCCCGGGATATTGCTGACATCAGAAACTCCCGGACGCGGGAATATCACTGCTGCGCCCAGCGGAGGGAAGCGTGCTCGGCCCGCCGTTGGGCAGCGAAGTCGTTACCATGGGGCAATGACCGTGCCCGTGCAATCACCCAGCAGCCCGCCGTCCTCAGGACGCCGGTGGCCCCCGGCCGCCGACGGGGATTCAAGTCCGCACGAGAACGACGAAGACGGCCGCATCGACCCGGCGTTCGTGACCGCCCTGCGAACGTCGATAACCAGACTTGCACGCTCACAGCGAGCCGAACGGCAACGCGATCCGCAAGCACTGCCGGTCAGCCTCATATCGGCTCTGTCCACATTGCAGCAACTGGGACCACTGACCCCGACGCAGCTCGCCCGGCTGGAAGGCGTACGCAAACCGTCGATGACACGAGCGTTGGCAACCCTTGTCGAACGGGGTCTGGTGGTCCGGGAACACGATGAGTACGACGGCCGGCAGTTTATCGTAAGAATCTCCGCCGAAGGCCTCGTCGCGGTCGCCCACTCACGCCGCATCGTCGACGCCTGGTATTTTCGGCGCCTGCGGCAGCTGGACCAGCAGGATCTGGCGGATCTCATGCGCGCCGGTGGAGCGCTTGCACGACTGGCCAACGAGACGGTCTGACCCGTCGAACAGTCCGCGCCGGAACATCCGGCGAGTCCGGCAAGCCTGAAGGCAAGCCCTGCCATCGGTGATGTGTCTATCGCAGCACCGTCAGGGTCGCGTCCGGACGAAGGCACATCCGGGACGAAGACACGTCCGGAATAAAGGCATGTCCGGGATGAAGGAACATCCGGGATGAAGGCATGTCCGGACGCAGGAAAGCACACCGACTACGACTGCTCGCGGTTATCGACAGATCCTCGACGGGCTTTGACCGGGTCCGACCACGGTTCCCGTTCCGGGGGTGGACGCAGCAGAACGAACGAAAACCCGTAGATCGCCAAATAGCCCAGAACCGCGGCGAACGCCAGCAGGTCCAGCGATTCGGCGAGAGCAAGGACGACGAGCAGCAGGATACCGCTGCCCAATCCGGCGAGAAGGGGCAGCGGTACATCAATGACAAACCAGCCGGGACGTTCGGGCACTATCTCACGTTGTTCCTGGAACAAGGCCGTCCCCGGGCACTCCACAGGACCGGCCGGAAGCCGCACGGTTACGGGGGTCAGACGGATCGCGAAGCTCCCCGCCGGGAGCTTCCTCGTATGCCGTCGCAGAGCCGAGGTCACCGGCTTTCGACATACTGTGAAAATTCCTACGCGACCCGTTCACAGGACCGATAGGACCGATATCGATGTAATCCAAGGAAATCTGTGCCCCTTTACAGGATACGGCAACCCGGCCGTGAGGCGGAGCATACCGCGATCCGGCGCCGGCACGGCACATCCGGACTGTCCGTCCGGCGAACCAGATTATCACCGGCCGAAGCGTCGCCACAGCAATCATGCTTACAATTTTACTTCGATGGATGATTTTACTTCGGTGGATGACGCCGAATCGGCCCGGCGCCGGCAGAAATCATCCGGATGGCTGCGACCCGCGGTCCCGATCGGCTTGTTCTCCTGATCGGCCTACGGTTGCGATCGGCCTGTGGTCCTGATTGATGCGGACCTGTCGATGCGCGTGGTGACACGTCCCGACGGTGACACCGGGAGACACGTCCGAGAAGATGCGCATCGCGGCCGGTGAGCACGGCGACAATAATCGTCGAAAATGTGTAATTGTCGAAAATGTGTCACCGGCTGTTCTGCGGGGGAACCGGAGTCGGCTCCGCGGACGACGGCATCGGGCCAGGAGCCGGCGCCGTGTTACCCGGTTCGGGTGCGGTTGTCACCGGTCCGGGCGCCGGCTGCTGCACCGAGGAGACGGGGGCCGGTGACGCCGGGCCCGCAAGGCCCGCTGCGTCCGTGTTGTTGGTCGACGGGCCGTCATCAACAGCCGTGGTGCCCGCGTCCGCGGGCTGACCGCCAGGCTGCGCGCCTGGATCCTGCGTTCGAGCGGCCGGCAGGGCCGTAGCGGCCACCGCGGCACCCGGTGACACACCGACGACCGGGGCGACGCCTCCACCAGGAGAAGCCATTGGTGCTGCAACTGTGACACCTGGTGATACCTCGGGGACGGCACTGACGACAGCTGTACCCGACTGGCTGCTCTGGGCACCGCCCGTGGTCAGATAGCTGGCCGCCCCGCCGAGAACGGCCCCGACGACGGACATCACCAGGAAGACCGTCGCGAGCTGTCGCCCGGCTCCGCCGGCCGCGAGGGCGGACCGAGTCATCATGATTTCTCCCATATGACCGGGGACCTGGGCCTCCCGGACCTCCCAGATCGGCTTCCAGACCTCGGGCGCGAAAGAAGCATGATCCCGTCACCTTTGGCCCTCACATGATCGGAAACCTGGGCCGCCGGCAGCGCGCAAAAATATGATCGCGTCGCCGTCGGCCCTTTGGGCGGTTCGACCATCAACCCTACCGGGTAGCCACAAACATCCGTGATCGATGTCCGGTAAAACACGTCAACCCACCTCGTCGGGTACGGATCCGGACATGCTCCGGGCCTCGCATTCACGGAAGGGCCCGCAGCGGAACCGGCCGCGACACGGCCGCGGCATGGACCTGTCACCAGTCGTCCGGCGGACTCTCCTGAACACTGCCAGAAACAACCACGATGACGGATACGAATAGTTTGCACGCGCCTGGGCCGGCAGCGGCGACCAGTGCCGAAAAGCGGTTAGTGCGTACCGGCGTGGGCCATGGCGACGAATCGGCAGTAAGATCTGCACCGACGCCGCGCCGAGGTTTTGCCCTACCATCGGCGCGGGTACTCAGGAGAAACTGATCATCGGGGAAAGTTTGGTGAACGAAGTCGCGATCGTCGGGCTTGCCGCCCGTTTTTCGGGAGCGGCCGGCAGAGGTATTTTCTGGCGTCTGCCGCAGAAATCAGGAGCGCGGTTCCGAAATGCCGCGGAGAGCCGTTTGCGGCGTGGGAACCTCCACTATCAGAATGATCATAAAAATCCGCACGGTACATGTACCGGCCGGATTCCCGACCCCGTCCACGTCGTTGTGGGCGGCGTGGTCACCACCTGTCGGGACGGGGACGTACCCCGCCTGAGCCGGAAGGATGGTTCACGCCGATGACGACGTCGCCACCGCGCAGTGGTTCATCGCCCGGATTCCGGCTCAGCAACCTTCGGCCCGGCGGGCGGCACCGAGCCCGGGTCACCACGCCGCAAGACGCGGCAGGCGGCTTCACCTCCCGCCCGCTGGTACGCAGCCGACTGCTACGCGTGATCGTGGCTCGTCCCCGCACGATCCTGCTCGTCACGGTGGTAGTGACGATCCTCGCCGCTATCGTCGGCATCGGGGCGGTCGGCCGGATGAAGACCGGTGGATTCGGCGATCCGGGTTCGGACTCGGTCCGCGGCACGCAGGCCCTCCTCGCCCGGTTCGGTTCGGCCGAGCCGAACCTGGTCGTCCTGGTCGGATCCAGCGCCGGCGTCGAGACACCGGCGGTCCGGACGAAGGGACAGGATGTCACCGCCGTGCTGCGGCGCGAGCCGGGTGTCCAGGTCGTGGCCTCCTACTGGGAAACGCCAGTGGCCGAGCTGCGCGGCCGGTCCGGCGACGTCGGCCTGATCGTCGCCCACGTCGACGGCGACGAGGACGCCAGCGCCGAGCACACCGGTCGGCTGCACGACGTCCTCACCCACACAGACAGCCCGACCGCCGGCGTCACCGTCTCCCTCGGCGGACTCACACAGATCAACAACGACATCAACATGCAGGTCACCAAAGATCTGGCCAAAGCCGAATCCATAGCCGTCCCGGTCACCCTGCTCCTGCTGCTGGCGGTCTTCGGCACCGTGGTCACGGCAGGTATCCCGCTGCTCGTCGGCATACTGGCGATCATCGGCACGCTCAGCGGCCTTGCGATACTGGCCGCCCTCACAGAGGTCTCGGTGTTCGCGGTCAACCTCACAACCGCCCTCGGCCTCGGGCTCGCCATCGACTACTGCCTGCTGTTCGTCTCCCGCTACCGCGAGGAACGCGAACACCACTACGGCACCGTCGCAGCCCTGGACGCGACCATGTGCAGCGCCGGACGGACAATCATGTTCAGTGCCGCCACCGTCGCCGCGGCCCTGTGCTGCCTGCTGGTCTTCCCGCAATACTTCCTGCGTTCGTTCGCCTTCGCCGGCGTCATGGTCGTGGCGATCACTCTGGCCGGCGCACTGATCGTCCTGCCGGCCCTGCTGCTCCTGCTCCGGGGCCACATCGAACGGTGGCCGCTGCCCCTGCGGCGACGCCCGGTACAGCCAGCCGGCCTCAGCATGGTCGGCCGGGTCGCCGCCCTGGCCTGGCGACGTCCCCTACTCACCGCCCTACCCACCCTTACCATCCTCCTCCTACTCGGCATCCCCTTCCTCCACGTCACCTTCGGCATTCCCGACGACCGCGTCCTGCCCACCTCCACCGAAAGCCGCCACACCGCCGACCGCCTCCGCACCGACTTCGGCGTCGTCAACAACGGCGCCCTCGCCATCGTCGCCGACACCTGGGGCAGCGGCCCCACCGCCACCACCGACACCGCCACCTACGCCAGCCGCCTATCCACCATCCCCGGCGTCGACCGCGTCGACAGCGCCGCCGGCTCCTTCACCGCCGGTCACCAAACCACCCCCCCGAGCCCGACCACCACCCGCTTCACCGCCGGCGACGCCACCTGGCTATCCATCCTCAGCCGCACCGAGCCCTACTCCCCCGCCGGCGGTGAAGCGGGTGGTGGTCGGGCTCGGGGGGGTGGTTTGGTGACCGGCGGTGAAGGAG
>NZ_CAAAFT010000348.1:0-7237 GCF_900634765.1 Candidatus Protofrankia californiensis
CCCCCACCACCGCCGGGTCCTCGTCACCGGCCAAGCCGCCCAACTCATCGACATCACCGCCTCCATCGGCCACCGCCTCCCCCTCGCCCTCACCCTCATCGCCGTCATCACCTTCGCCGTCCTGTTCCTGCTCACCGGCAGCATCGTCCTGCCGGTCAAAGCCCTCGCGTTCAATCTGCTCAGCCTCAGCGCCGTCTTCGGCACCATGGTTTGGATCTTCCAAGACGGCCACCTCGCCGGACCCCTCGGCATCACCCCCGCCCCCCTGCCCGTCGCCATCCCCGTCCTGCTGTTCTGCATCACCTATGGCCTGTCCATGGACTACGCCGTGTTCGTCCTCGCCCGCATCCGCGAACGCCACGACACCGGCGCCACCTTGCACCGCGCCGTCGTCGACGGCCTGTCCCGCAGCGGACGGATCATCAGTGCTGCCGCGCTCATCCTGGCGGTGTCCTTCTTCGCCACCCTGGTCTCCGGGGTGTCGTTCATCAAACTGTTCGGTCTGGGCACCGGCCTGGCCATCCTGCTCGACGCCCTGATCGTGCGCCCCATCCTGGTCCCGGCGTTCATGCGCCTGGCCGGGCAGTGGAACTGGTGGGCACCCCGCCCGCTACGCGCCATCCACAACCGCATCGGTATCCGCGAAGAATGACCCATCAATGATCCACAACCTGGAGAACCTCCGGAGGGCGGAACCTCCGCAGGGCAGTGAGCACACCCACACGGCCGTGATCGCCGACGGCAACAACCCGGCACGATAATGGACTGTTCTGTCCTATCGGGGAACGAGGCCTGATGCCTCGTGGTTGACTTGTCGAACCGTGTCGACGCCTACCTGAGACCCCGCAGACCAGCCATGATCTGCCAGGTGCGCTGCCTGAGCCGTCGCGGCCGGTCACAACGGTGCGCGCCCGGGTTGACGGCGCCGGCCGGCGGGGAACGCCGACGGCCAGTGGGGAGCGTGACGTGGGATCGGGCGGTGCTGACAGGCCCCAGGTTCACCGAAACGCGAACGATCTGCCGATGCCGTCCGCGTCCGATGACGGCGTACCGGAACACCTGCTGCTCGCGCTGGGCACCGCGGGCGTGGGCGTCTGGGAGTGGGACGTCGCCGGCGACCGGCTACGGTGGGACCAGCGCACCGCCGACCTGCACGGCGTCGACCTGGAGTCCTTCGCCGGGACGATGGAGGCCTTCTTCTCCTGCGTGCACCCCAGTGACGTACCGATCCTGCGCGCCCGCATGGACACGGTCCTGGCGACCGGCAGATCCTTCCTCGAGGAGTTCCGGGTCGTACGCCCTGACGGTTCGCGCGCCTGGCTCCAGGTCCGCGCCGGGATAATCATCGACCACACCGGTCGGGTCGTGCGTGTGACGGGGATCTGTACCGACACCACCGGGCTACGAGCAGGCTGCGAGCAGGCCGGACGTGCCCTGCAACAGGTCAGTGACGGCGTGGTGGTGTTCGACAACGACGGCCGGTTCGTGTTCGTCAACACGGTCATGAGCCGGCTGCTCGGCTGTGACACGTGCGAGCTGGTGGGCGAACGGCTGTGGGACCTGAAACCGGCGATGATCGGGTCGGTGTTCGAAAAGCTGTACCTGCAGGCGCTGCACACCCAGCTGCCGGTGGAGTCCGAAGCCGACTACGCCTCCTTCGGGGGACGTTTCGAGGTCCGGCTGTTCCCCTCACCGGACGGGATAACCGCGTATTTCCGCAACGTCGACGAACGCCGGCGGGCGGAGGCAGACCGCGCGGCGCTGATCACGTCGTTGTCGACGGCGCTCAGCCGCGCCCGCCAGTTGTTCGACGTGACCGCCGCGCTCGGCCAGGCCCTGACCGTCCCGGACGTCGCGGACGTGATCGTGCGATCGGCATGGGACGACCTCGGCGCGGACTGCGCCGTGATCATGTTGGTCGGCGAGGAGGGACGGGTGCGCATGGTCAGCCCGACCATCCAGTCCCGACGGGTCAACCGGCTCCTGGAAATGATCTCCGTGCACGGAACCGCGGCGACCCCGGACGTCCTGCGCACAGCCCGCGCCCGGTTCGATTCCCGCACGGAGTACCTGACCGACTATCCGCACACCCAGCCCCTGCTCGAAGCGGCCGCCATCGCGGGTGTAGCCCATATCCCACTGATCGTCTCCGGGCAGCCGATCGGGGTGATCGCGCTGCTGTGGGGAACCGAACGGACCTTCGACGCCGACGAGCGGGCCTTTCTGACAACGCTTGCCGGGCACTGCGCGCACGCGCTGGAACGAGTGCGCCTGTACGAGAAGCAGCTGTCAGTTACCGAAGCCCTCCAACGGGCGATCCTTCCGCAGCGCCTGCCGGAGCTGGCCGGAGTGGAACTGGTCGCCCGATACCTGCCCGCCGGCCGGGACGTCGACGTCGGCGGTGACTGGTATGACGCGCTGGTGCTCCCGAACGGCGAACTCATGCTGATCGTGGGGGACGTCGGTGGCCACGGGCTGCGCGCGGCCACGGTCATGGCCGAGCTGCGGCACGCGGCACGCGCCTACGCGCTGCTCAGTCATCCCCCCGCCATGATCACTAGTCAGTTGTCGTCCAACCTCGCCGCCAGCGACTCGGCGGTCTACGCCACCGCGGTGGTCGCCTGCCTTGACGTGGCCGACCAGACGCTGACCTGGTCGTGCGCGGGTCATCCGCCGCCTCTGATCCTCGACGGCGACTGTCCGGCCTTCCTGGAGGAAGTCCACGGCCCGATCCTCGGCGCCGTGGACAACCTTGCCTACCGGCAGGACACCGTCACCTTGCCGGCCCGGACCCGCCTGCTGCTCTACAGCGACGGCCTGGTGGAGCGCCGGGACGCCTCCATCTCCGACCGGCTCGCCGCCCTGTCGGCCGTTGCCGCGCAGTCCCACGCGCTCAGCCTGGATGCACTGTGCGACCGGTTGCTGGCGGAGGTCGCCGGCTCCAACGGCCGGGAGGACGATCTGTGCCTGCTCGCCGCCGATATCCGCAGCCACACCCGGGTGCCGACCAGCTGACGATCCACTGCCCGGGACGATCTCCCGACAGGCGGTCCGGGAAAGAACAGGGGTGTCCGGGAGGTCAGGCACGTACCGTCCTGACGCCATAGGCCGAGAGTTGGTGATCGGCGGTGACCAGCGGGATGTCCAGCGCCTGCGCCTGAACGACCAGCAGCCGGTCCCACCCGTCTCGGGCGACGATCCCGGCCCGGCTGAAACCGCGGGCTCAGCTGCCCGGATGACCGGACAGCCGGACGGGCACGGGTGACCGCCGCCGGGTTCCCCGTATCCCGGCGGCGGTTCACGTGCACCTCACGACATCCGGCCTCAGCCGCCATGGGCATGCCACCACCAGGCTGCGGCAACCAGCAGGAGGTAGACGGCGACCACCGCGACACCCGGGCCGGGCGTCCGGGAGACCGTCCCCTCGGGCTGCCCCTGCGCACCCGCGCTCGAACCCGCACCCACATCCGCACCTGCCGCAACTGCGCGTTCGCGTTCAGGTCCGCGTTCACGTGCACGCAACGCCATGATGGCGGCGCCGGTCCATTCGGCCTGCTCCCGCCGTCCGGGCGACTCGCCCGTCGGCTCGAACGGCCCGACCGCCACGACCGTGGCAGGCACCCAGGCCAGCACGAGCCGGTCACCGACGAGTCGGGCGCCGTGCAGGTGCCCCCACGGCACGCGGTGGGCCACCACCGGGCCCTGGACGGTGAGGCAACCGCGGTCCAGCACGACGGATCGTCCCGTGGCGACCAGGCCGTTGACCAGCAGGATGCCCCCGAGCCACACCGCGGGCAGGACGTCCAACCCGAGCAGTACGGCGAGCGGGGCGCCGAGCAACCCCGCGCCCAGGGCGACCGTGCCGGCCGCCCGGTATCTGCCCGGTCCGCGGATGACGGCGGGCAGATCCTCAGGTGCCCTCACCTCGCCTCCGGCCGGCACCGGACGGCCCGGCAGGCCGTACCCGGTGTCCGTCCGGTCCCCGCGATCGTCCCCGCTGTTCTCGCCGCTGTCCTCCCCTGCGCCTCCCCAGCCGGGGCGCCAGTCCGGCCCGGTCCGCAGCGCCCGGATGTCCCGGATGTGGCGCAGGCTTCGCCACCACGCACTCGGCGGCGAGCGGAACGTCCGCAACGGGCTGGTGGGCAACGCGACGTCGTCACCGACGGCAAAGGCCGGCCAGGCGTCATCGTGCATACCACCGACGAGCGTTGCGACAGCGGCTGTGGGATCCCCGCGGACCTCGCCGCGCCACGCCCGCCCGAACGCCGGCTCGTTGAACGATCCGTCCGCCGCGGGTAAAGATCCGTCCGATGCGGGCTCGGCACGGCCGGAGGCCCACCGGACGCCGACGACGGCCAGCGGCCGTTCCCCACGCACGTCGTCGGCGGCATGAACCAGCACCGCGCCCCGCTCGTCGGTCATGACACGCACCTGGGCGCCGCGGTGCTCGCCGCGGACAAGGCGCCGGCGGGCCCGCCAGCCCAGCATCTCCCGCGACGCCACGACCAGCGCGATCGCACCCGCGCCGAGAGCCCCGGCCGCCCAGGGTGTCGGATCGTCCGGCTCGGCGACGAGACGGACCCAACCCGGATCGAGCGGATCGGCCATGATCGGTACCGACGAACCTGTCGGGTACGCACTGGAGTCGCGCACCGGCAGGGTGCGCCTGGACCCCGACGGCAGGACGACCGTGATGTGGTCGTCCCCCACCGCGACGACCTGGACGGCCTGCGTCCCGGCCCGGGCGAGATGGCGATCCTCCACCGCGACCCGGTGGCCGTACCAGGCGTACAGCGCGGCTGCCGTGGCGGCGACCACGGCCACCGCCACCAGCCGGGATCGGCGCGGGCCGCCGGCGGGGACCCCGGTGAGCGAAACGGGCCCGCCGGCCACCTGTTTCAGGACGGCCCGCTGGCCGGCCCGCACCCGGGCCAGCCAGCCGGCCACAGCGAGGCAGACCAGCCCATACCCGGCGAAGGCGAGCCGGGCCGAGCCGTCGGTGTCGAAGAGCACGTCCGCGGCGGCGAAGACGATCGCGGCGGCGCAGCCGGCGAGCGGGGCGAACCACAACAGCACCGGCAGGCCCAACATCGGCACACCCAGTAAGGCCGCGGCCGGATCGGGCCCGCAGATGTCCGGCTGCGTGGCCGAGCACGCGGGCGTGTCGCCGGCGAGGGCTCCGAGCACCGTGAGGAACCAGGCGCAGATCAACGCGGGGAGCACCCACGCCGGGATCCGTGCGGCCCACCACGCGGACGCGCGGCGTCCGTCCAGGGACCCCGCCCGCAGGTTCGTCGACACGTCCGCCACCTCCACGCCACCCTGCGCGCCGGTGCGCGGGGATCAGCCGCTGAAGATACGCCGGAGCACCGACAGTCCTTACGGCCACAGGCAATCCTCACCGGCGGCACCCTCCGGCCGCGGGCGGGCATGCCGGGCACCTACGCAGGTCATGATGGACGAGTGCCACGACGTCGACCAATGATGCATCGATGTGACGATGCATCGACCGGTGATGCGGGTTGCGGGGGGAACCGGCTGGGGGGCCGACGGCGGTGTCCGCGGAGTACGGGTGTTGGCAGAACGGGTGCGGCGTTGGCAGAGTGCGAGTCTTGACAGCTTTTACAGGTACGCCTCAACAGCCGGCCCGGCCGGCGCTTTCAAGCGATACCGGCAGCCACGGCGACACTCCCGTGGCTGGTAGTGGCGACAACGCCGGTAACGCCGGTAACACAGGTGACGTCGGCGGCGACCGGGCCGGCCATACCCGGCCATGGTCGGCCCTGGCCTGGGGGGCGCCTCTCGCCGCGCTGGTCGCGGTGATGTGGACCGTCTACATCGCCCCGCTTCCCCACTATGACGTCGAGGTGTTCCTGCGCGCAGGCGCCGCCGTCGGACACGGGCGCAACCCCTACCCGCTCCCCGGGTCCGCCGAGGTCTACTCGGGCTTCGCCTACGTGTATCCCTACCTCGTCGCCTTCGGCTTCGTTCCGCTGTCGTGGCTGGGAGGCTTCGGCGCGACCGTTTTCATCGCGCTGTCGGTGGGCGCGCTGTTCCTCGGTACCCGGCTGGTGGGCACCCGCGACCGCCACACGTACGCGTTGGTGATGATGGCCTCCTGCGCCATCACCGGCCTGCAGATGGGAACGCTCAACGCTGTCCTGTTCCTCGGCCTCACCGCACTGTGGCGCTACCGTGACCATCCGATCACCGCGGGTGTGCTCGCGGCCGGCGTCATCTACGCCAAACTGTTCCTGGCACCGGTCTGGCTGTGGCTGGTACTGACCCGCAGGACGAAGGCGAGCGCGGTCGCGGCTGCCGGCGTCGGACTGCTACTGGCCGTCACCGAGCTGACCAGCCCGGTGGACACCCGCACCTACCTGGGGATGCTGACGCTGCTCGCCCGCGAGGAGGCACCGCTGGGACTCAGCCTCACCGGCCTTCTGGTCAACACCGGTCTCGATATGGGGGTGGCCACCTGGGCTGCGCGGGCAGTGGCCGCGGCCGTGCTGGCCGGGAGCTGGCTGCACATGCGACGCAGCGGGGACGAGCGGGTGCCGTACGCGGGTGCGCTCGCCGCCGCGCTCGTGGCCTCACCCATCGTATGGAGCCACTACCTGCTGCTTCTGCTCGCGCCGATACTGGTCATCGCGCCGAGATCGCGGATACCCCTGGCCGTCTTCACCGCCGGGAGCTGGTTCGTCGTCACCCCTCATCGGACCAGCCTGACCGGCTTCGTCGCCGGTGGCGTGATAATCGGTGTACTCGCCGCGCCTGTTGTCGGCTGCGTCGTGAAGACCCTGACACACCGTGGGTCCGTGGGCGGCGGGCCGGAGGCGAGCCGGCCGGCACCGGCGGCCATGACCCCTGTCGCGTCGGGTGTGGCCATTGTCGCCGTCACCACGACTGTCGTCGGCGTCGGCTTCGGGATAGAACTGCTCGCGACCACCTACGGGAACCCGCACCGGGTGATCGGTGCCTACTGCGCCCTGCTGGGCGTGCTTGCCGTCCTGGGGTGGTCGCTGCGGCAACAGCCGGGCCACGGGTGGCACTGTGGACAGACGGCCACAATCGCAAGCACCGGCCGTCCCGACGACCCGGAGTCGCCCGGCCGTGACCGAGGATCATTCGACCGACGCCGGTTCCCATCGGCATGAGACGCCTCTGGGCGGAGGACGATGCCCACGACACCACACCCGGCGCAGCCGGTGGGCACAGCGCGCAGGCAGCACTCCGA
>NZ_CAAAFT010000349.1:0-2951 GCF_900634765.1 Candidatus Protofrankia californiensis
GCCCTCCTCCCGTCGGGTCCCGTATCGGGTCCGGCGTCGGCTCCCGTGCCGGGGGTGGCGATCATCGCCGCCATCATCGCTGTCGCCGTCGCCACGACTGTCGTCGGCGTCGGCTTCGGGGTAGAACTGCTCGCGACCGCTTACGGGAACCCACAGCGGGTGATCGGCGCCTACTGCGCCCTGCTGGGCGTCCTCGCCGTACTGGGCTGGTCACTGCGGCAACGGTCGGGGCCGCCGGCCGCGCTGTGGGCAGGTGGCCACGATCACCGGCCCCGGCCACCCCGACAGCCCGGAACCGCGCGGTCATGACCGGGATCATTCGACCAACGCCGGTTCCCATCGGCGCGAGACACCTCTGGGTGGAGGACGATGCCCACGACGCCACCCCCGGCGCAGCCGGAGAACACAGCGCAACCGGAGAACACAGCGCAACCAGGGAATACGGCACAGCCCGCGGACACACCACCCGGGCAGCGTCCCGGCCGGTCCCGCGACGCTGCCCGCCGCGACGCTGCCCGCCGCGACGGTGGCGGACCCGGCCGGGACAGCCAGGACGGTGACGCCGAGCTGCGACGTGGGCTGCGCCGGATGCGGACGATCGCGACCGGCCTGCTGGTCTTCGTGGTGGTCGTCTACATCGTGTTCTGGCGCTGGGAGTCCGGTGGCGGGCCGGGCTGGGCAAGCTATGTCCGGGCCGCGGCGGAGGCGGGCGCGGTGGGAGCGCTCGCCGACTGGTTCGCGGTGACCGCACTGTTCCGCCGGCCGCTGGGTCTGCCCATCCCGCACACGGCGATCATTCCCAACCGCAAGGATGACCTCGGCCGCAGCCTCGAGCGGTTCGTCACCGAGAACTTCCTGGCCGACGCGGTGATCCGGGAGAAGATCACGAGCATGGGCGCCGCCGTCCAGATCGGCACCTGGCTCGGTGACCGCAGGCATGCCGAAAAAATCACCGCGGAGGCGTCCAGCCGGCTGGTCGAGGCGATCTCGAGCATCCGGGACGAGGTGACGCTGGAGGTGGTGGAAAAGACCATTCTCACCAGGGTGATGGATCGTCCCTGGGCTCCGGCCGCCGGCACGGCGCTCGGCCGGATCGCCGACGGCGGCCTGCACCACCGGCTCGTCGACGTGATCGCCGTCCAGGCGGAGACCTGGCTGCGCAACAATCCTGACACGGTGATGCGGATCGTCGCCGAGCAGGCGCCGTCGTGGTCGCCGAAGTTCGTGGACGAGGCGATCGCGGCCCGTGCGTACGCGGAGGCGCTGCGGTTCGCCGCCGAGGTCCGCACGGATCCCAACCACCTGCTGCGCAGGGCCCTGGACGACTTCCTCACCCGGTTCGGCGAGCAGCTGCGTACCGATGCGGACACCGCCGAACGGGTGGAGAAGTTCAAGGAACGCATCCGCGACCATCCCGAAGTCCACCAGGCGGTCGTGGCGATGTGGAACGCCACCAGGTCCATCCTGACCGACGTCGCCGGCGACCCCGACAGTGCGCTGCGGACGCGGATCACCGACGAGCTGCAGGCACTCGGTGGACGGCTGGTCACCGAACCCCAGTTGCGGGCAAGCGTCGACACCGCCGCCACCGAGATCATCTCATGGCTCGTCCGGCGGTACCGGTCCGACATCGCCGCGGTGATCTCCGACACGATCGCGAACTGGGAACCGACCGAGACCGCCGTCAAGGTCGAACTGCACGTCGGTCGTGACCTGCAGTACATCCGCATCAACGGCACGGTGGTCGGGGCGCTCGCCGGCCTGGTCATCCATCTGCTGACCAACCTGCTGCTGTGACCAGCCTGCGATCGTGATCTATCTGCCGTCGTCACCTGTCCGCTGCGTGGCCGGCCCGCTGCCGTGACCGGCGGTGCACGGTGTCGCACCTGCGCAGCGCCGGGGTGCGCGACGTCTCACCCCCGATGGGTGCGCCACCCTTAGCACCCGCGGTCGTGATCGGTGTACCCTGAGACCGCTGGCGGCCATGAGCCGTCCATGATGTGTGGTTTTCCAGCCACACATCAGAGGTCCGTGTGACAGCAGGTCGGTGTGAGCCCCGGTGAGGGTTCACCCGCTCATGCTCTGGTGACGCGGCCCGAAGCGGACGCACGACTGCTGCCACACAATCGCCGCGGTTCCCCCGGCGACCTCGACACGACGGACGGAAGAACCCTGTCTCAGCACGGTGACACTCAGCCCTCCCCTGCCCGCCGCCGCTCCCGGCCCGCACGAGGCGCCGCCTATCGCGGCCGCGGCGGACCCCGTTCGGGTGGCAAGCAGAACGGACCGAACCGGTTCGCCACGCCCGCACAGCCGGCCCTGCCGACCCGCGAACCGCGGCCGGCGGTCAGCTCCTTCGCGGACGCGGGCCTGCCCGCCCCCCTCGTCTCCGCCCTCGCCCGGCAGGGGATCACCGCCCCGTTCCCGGTGCAGGCCGCGACCCTTCCCGACGTCCTCGCCGGTGAGAACGTGCTCGGCCGCGCAAGCACCGGCTCGGGCAAGACCCTCGGGTTCGGCCTGCCGATGCTCGCCGAGCTCGCGAAGAACCGCGCGGTCACACCGGGACGTCCACGCGGCCTGATCCTCGTCCCCACCAGGGAACTCGCCCAGCAGGTCCATGACGCCCTCGACCCGCTGTCCAGGCCCCTGGGCCTGCGCCTGCGCGCGGTGTACGGCGGGACGTCGATCTCCCGTCAGATCAGTTCGCTGCGGCGTGGCGTGCACATTGTGATCGCCACACCCGGACGCCTCACCGACCTGATCGAACGCGGCGCCTGCTCCCTGGAGGACGTCGCGATCACCGTGCTGGACGAGGCCGACTACATGTGTGATCTCGGCTTCCTGCCGGCCGTGCGAGCGCTGTTGGACGCCACCCCCGCCAGCGGCCAGCGGCTGCTGTTCTCGGCAACCCTCGACCGTGAGGTGGAGGTGCTGGTCCGCCAGTACCTGCC
>NZ_CAAAFT010000349.1:2976-3745 GCF_900634765.1 Candidatus Protofrankia californiensis
ACCCCCGCCAGCGGCCAGCGGCTGCTGTTCTCGGCAACCCTCGACCGTGAGGTGGAGGTGCTGGTCCGCCAGTACCTGCCCGACCCGGTCCTCGTCGCCGTCGACTCGGAGACCGCGCAGGTCTCCACCCTGTCACGGCACGCGCTCGAGGCCTCCGACCCCGCCGCCCACACCCGGCTGGTGACCGCCCTGGCGGGCGGCTCCGGACGTACCCTGGTGTTCGCCCGCACCCAGCGCGGCGCCGACCGGCTCGCCGAACAGCTCACCCGTTCCGGTGTTCCGGCCCAGCCGCTGCACGGCGGCATGGCGCAGAACGCCCGCAGCCGAGCGCTCGCCGGGTTTGCCGAAGGTGCGCACCGTGTTCTCGTCGCGACGGACGTGGCTGCCCGCGGCATCCACGTCGACGGGGTCGACATCGTCGTGCACGCGGGGCTGCCGAGCGACCCCAAGACCTATCAGCACCGCGGTGGGCGTACCGCGCGGGCGGGGGCACACGGCGCCGACGTACTCGTCTCACTCCCCGAGGAGCGCGGGCTGGTGCGCGCGCTGCTGCGAGCCGCCGGCAGCGACGCGCAGCCCGAACCGGCGGACGCCAACGACGAGGTGGTAATGCGCCTCGCCGGACCTCCCGCCCCCAGAATTCCCCCGCAGCAGCGGAGTACGCCGACCCAGCCGGCCGCTGCTCGGCAGTCGTCCGGTGTTCGGGTGCCGACGCAGGCGCGGTCGTCGGGTGGCCCGCGCCGCCGGGGCGCGGACAGACAGTGGGGGG
>NZ_CAAAFT010000350.1:0-4654 GCF_900634765.1 Candidatus Protofrankia californiensis
CGGGCCGTGGCACCGAACGAGTCGGTGCCACGGCCCGCGCCGCGTCATACGACTTACGTGAACGTACGCAATCCTGCGTGATGACGGATCGTCCGCCCTGCGACAGACCACTTAGGACAGAGCTGCGCGGTCCGCCGGACGTGGGCCTCCCGGACACCCTCAGGCACCAGGAGCTGCCGGACCTTCAGGCGCTCAGACGCTGCCGGGCAAGCTGACCGGCACCGACCCCCGTAGCGATCCGAGCCGAAGACGGGTGGGGTTCGCGACCAAACGCGGGATTCTCCACGGCTCGGACGCGGCGTCCAGGCCGTCATCGACGTCCCCCTCCGGCACCCGCTGACTCGGCCACAGCGACTCCGACTGAACCAATTCATCATGCTCGGCCATTGGTGATACTCCCCTCCCAGACCGTGACCAACGCGTAGAACCGGCCGACGGTGATGACACAACGGACATGTCGGCATCCCACCGACACCCGGTTACAAAAGATATTGAACCGGTATCCGGGAAGATACAGGGGTGCGGAGTGACAATAATCATGCACGAGGGTGATACGCGAGCGATACAACAGCTTCACGCATCGTGAGCCTGCTGTAGGTAGAGTTGAATCACCGGAACGGATGGGAGGACGCACCGATGAGCGAACCGCTGATCGCGATTCCTCCGGGTGGCTGGACCACCGACGACCTCGATGAGCTGCCGGTCAGCAACTATCGCTATGAACTGACCGATGGAGCACTCAGCGTGTCGCCGTCCCCCTCCAACCTGCACCAGGCGCTGAGCGCCCGGCTCTTCGCCGCGCTCGAGGATGTCACGCCGGAACCGTTCGCGGTGGCGATGGCCGTGGATATCCGGTTCGGCCGGCAGCTCACCCGCATCCCCGATCTCATGCTGATCCGCAGCGACGAGCCCGCGCGGCACTGGTTCGCCCCCGCCGAGGTCATCGTCGCGATCGAGATCGAGTCCCCGGGCAACCATGTCGAGGACCGCACCACCAAGCCGGCGCTCTACGCTCAGTTCGGGATCCCGCACTACTGGCGCATAGAGCCGGCACCGCCGCGGGTGACGATCTACCAGCACGGTCACGGTGACGCCTACGTGGTGGCCGGCAGCGGGGAACGACTCACCGTCACCGAGCCGTTCCCGGTCGACCTCAACCTCGCCGCGCTGCTCCCCCGCTGGGCACGCTGACCGCACGAGCCGGCACCTCGTCGCCTGCACCGCCGGCCGAGCAGGAAGCGGGTGGAAAGCGGGCTAACCGGGTGGGAGGCGGAAGGTGAGGTCGGCGGTGGGGATCGCCGTGTCCATCTGGGCCTTCTGCAGGTGGCCGGAATAGTCCCAGTTGACCGCCTGCCAGCGGGTGACCTGGTCGAGCACCCAGCGTCCGGACTGGCGGGAGCCGTTGCCGGAGCGGCCGTTGCCCCCGAAGGGCAGATGCGCCTCGGCTCCGGACGTCGAGTTGTTCACGCTGACCATGCCGGCACCGATCCCCCGGCGGAACCGGAAGACCGTCCGCGGATCGTTCGTGTAGATCGACGCGGACAGACCGTACCCGGGAGCGTTCGCAAGTGCCACCGCCTCGTCCAGCTCCCGGTAGGTCGTCACTCCGATGATCGGGCCGAACGTCTCCTCCCTGAACACCTCGTCGCCGGGCCGGACGCCGTCGAGGATCACCGGGTGGTAGTACAGTCCGTTTCCGGGATCCCCCACGAAGCCGCGACGCGGACGGGCCGCGTCCACCCGCCCGAGCGCCGAGGATCCCGCGACCCGATGGTGATCACGGATCAGTCCAAGGGTGTGTTCGAAGCCAGCGGCGAAACGCAGGTCGAGCAGGGGCCCGTACAGGACGGCGGCGAAGGGGTCACCGATCCGGGCATCCTCGACCGCGGCCACCAGCCGGCGGAGGAACTCGTCGTGCACCGAGGTGTGCACGATCGCCGTCCCCAGTGAGGTGCACCGCTGCCCGGCGCTGGCGAACCCGGAGAACACCGCGCCGGCGACAGCCGCGTCGAGGTCCGCGTCGGGCGCGACGACCATCGGGTTCTTCCCGCCCAGCTCCAGGCAGGGGGTCTGCAGATGCCGCCCGCACAGCTCGCCGATCATCTTCCCGACCTCGGTCGAACCCGTGAACCCGACCTTGTCGACGAGCCGGGCGTCCAGGGCCCGTTCCAGGCCCGTGAACGTCTCCACGCCCTCGGCCGGGACGAGCCCCACCACGCCGTTGGGTACCCCGGCGCGCAGGATCAGCTCGGTGAACGCCTGCGCGCACGCGGCCGAGTAGACCGCCGGCTTCCACACGACGGTGTTGCCGCACAGCAACGCCGGGACGATGTACCAGGACGGCACCGCCACCGGAAAGTTCCCGGCAGTGATCGCCACCATGACGCCCACCGGTTCCCGGAAGGTGAACAACTGCTTGTCGGGCATCTCCGACGGCACGGTCTCGCCGTAGAGGCGCCGGCCCTCTCCGAGGAAGAAGCGGCAGGTGTCGACGACCTCCTGCACCTCACCGCGGGCCTCGGCCAGTGGCTTGCCGACCTCGCGCGTCACCAGCCGCGCCAGCGCCTCGGCGTTGGCCTCGACGAGACGTCCCAGGTTCGCGATCACGGTTCCGCGGACCGGCGCGGGCACGTCCGCCCAGTCGGGCTGGGCCGCCCGTGCGACGGCGCAGGCGTCCAGCAGGTCGGCGGGGCCGGCGAGCAGGACCTCGGCGACCACTTCGTCGAGGTGCGCGGGGTTCGTCGAGCGGGTCAGGGCACGGGCCGCTTCCCGCCTGCGGTCGGCGGACCCGGCGCTGTCACCGATCAGTGCTTCCACCCGGCGCGGCGGGACGGCCGGGCGAGGCGGTGCCTGAGGAATCTTCATGTCGACGACCTCATCATCCAGTCGATCATTTTCTCGATCATTCAGGCGATCATCCGGTCGGGCTCGAACCACCTGGCCAGGATCGGATCACCTGGTCGGGACGCCGGCCAGGACCCGGTCGAGGGCGTCCACACCGAGTTCCAGCTCGGCCGCGGACACGGTCAGCGCGGACCGGAACCGCAGTGCGCGGACGCCCGCGGGCAGCACCAGAACACTTTCCTCGGTGCGCATCCGGCGCACCACGTCATCCCGGCACTGCGCCGAGGGGAGGTCGATCGCGCACAGCAACCCGCGTCCGCGGGGGTTGGAGACCAGTGACGGATACCTGCCGGCGAGTTCGACCAAGCCGGCGAGCAGGTCACGGCCCAGGTCGCCCGCGCGGGCGAACAATCCGTCCGCCTCCATGACCTCGAGCATGCGCCGGGAACGGACCATGTCGACCAGGCCGCCACCCCAGGTCGAGTTGATCCGCCCGGGGACCCGGAAGACGTTGTCGGCCACCTCGTCCACCCGCCGGCCGGCCATCACCCCACCGAGCTGCACCTTCTTGCCGAAGGCGACAACGTCCGGACGCAGGCCCAGCTGCTGGTAGGCCCAGGCCGAACCGGTCAGTCCCACCCCGGTCTGCACCTCGTCGAGGACGAACAATGCGTCGTGGGCGTGGCAGAGGTGTTCCATCGCCGCAAGGAACTGCGCCCGCAGGTGATTGTCGCCGCCTTCGCTCTGGATCGGCTCGGCCAGGAAGCAGGCGATGTCGTGGGGATGGCGGGCGAACGCGGCCTCGGCCTGGGCCAGCGCGGCCGCCTCGGCCTCGGCGAGGTCGGCCAGGCCGCGCGCATCCAGCGGAAAGGTGACCGACGGCGTGTCGATGCGGGGCCAGTCGAAGGTGGGGAACCGGTCGGTCTTGACCGGATCGGTGTTGGTCACCGACAGGGTGTACCCGCTGCGGCCGTGAAAGGCATGCCGCAGGTGCAGCACTCGGGTCCCGAGCGACCCGGACCTACCGGCCTGGGCGTTGTGGCGGCTTTTCCAGTCGAAGGCGCACTTCAGCGCGTTCTCGACGGCGAGCGCCCCGCCTTCGACGAAGAAGAGGTGGGGTAGTTCCGGGTCACCGAGAACACGCGCGAACACCTCGACGAATCCGGCGTAGGCAGCGGTGGCGATGTCGGGGTTGGCCGGTTTGTTCACCGCCGCGGCGGTGAGCTCGGCGAGGAAGCCGGCGTCACCGGTCAGCTCCGGCGGGTTGATCCCCAGTGGCGCGGACGCGAAGAAGCTGTAGAGATCCAGGTAGCGCCGGCCGTCACGGGCGTCCACGAGCCAACTGCCACGGCTGCGCTCGACGTCGAGGACAAGACCGAACCCGTCGGTGATGACGTGGCGGCCGAGCACCTCGAGAACGTCGTGCGGCGCGATTGTCGTGCTGGTGATCGTGCGAGTCGCCGCGTAGGTGTGCGCATGAGGGGTCGTGGTGGCGGCGGCGGCCCGGTCCTGGACGGGCGCAACCGTCGGCGTCGGTGCGGCAGCCGCGGCGGACGTGATCGGCATCCTGTTTCCCCTTTCCGTGCAGGACTCGCAGAGGATGGAGAAAACTTTCTGTTGATACCCGTAGATCGTCAATATACTCGATCGAATACCTGAGATCTAGATAAATTTTCTCGCCCTACGTCGAGGGTGTCGAATGACCGACGCGGACCGCACCGTGCCGCCAGCAGCCGATGAGCATCAGGGAGAATCAGGTGCGCCAGCCGCCGATCCGGCAGATGGACGGCGTCCGAAGGGGGAAGCGTGC
>NZ_CAAAFT010000350.1:4679-8923 GCF_900634765.1 Candidatus Protofrankia californiensis
GCGACAGATCGGGCCGTACCGCTTACAGAGCCGGATCGGCGCCGGCGGCATGGGCACCGTCTACCTCGGGTTCAGCAAGGACGATCATCCGGCGGCGGTCAAGGTGCCCTCGCCCGGTCTCGCCGACGACCCGGAGTTCCGCAGCCGCTTCCGCACCGAGGTGGCCGCCGCCCGGCGGGTGCGCGGCGGAAGCGTGGCCGCCGTCCTCGACGCCGACCTCGACGGCCCGCGACCGTGGATGGCGACCGAATACGTCGAGGGTCGCAGCCTGACCGACGCGGTGGCCCAGCGCGGACCCTTCACCGGGCACCTGCTCGACGGACTGGCGGTCGGGCTCGCCGACGCCCTGGTCGCGATACACGCCGCCGGTGTGGTCCACCGCGATCTCAAGCCGTCCAACATCCTGGTCACCTGGGAGGGCCCGAAGGTCATCGACTTCGGGATCGCGCGAGCGGCCGACTCGACCAACCACACCCGCACCGGCACCCTGATCGGCACCCTGGTCTGGATGGCCCCCGAGCAGCTGCGGGGCGAGCGTGCTGGTCCTGGCGCCGACATCTTCGCCTGGGGCGCCTGCATGGCGTTCGCCGCCACCGGCCGCCAGCCGTTTGCCGGCGAACGGCCCGAGGCGGTCGCCGTACAGATCATGACCGCCGAGCCCGACCTGGCCGGCGTCCCCGCACACCTCGCCCCGGTGCTGGCAACCGCGCTCGACAAGGACCCGGCGCGGCGTCCGACCGCCGCGCACCTCGTCGCGCGGCTTGTCGGGCACGACGTCGCCGACGCGGGCGAATCCGTCCGGGCGGCCGAAACCGCCCTGGCCCAGTGGTGGTCGCTGACGCCCCCGCCCACCGCAGCTCGATCCGCGCCACAATCCGTATCCGGGCCGTCGGTCCACGCCCATCAGCCGTCCTACCAGCAGGTGCCACCCGAACGCTGGCAGGCGGAGTCCTACCAACCGCAGTGGGACCAGACGCCGGCTACCCGCCGCCCCGCCCAGTACCACGGCCCCGCACAGGCGCACAGCCCTGCGCCGACCGGCCCGGCACGGCCCCGCCGGCGCGGCTGGCTCGCCACGGTGGTGGTGGCGCTGCTGGCAATAGCCGCCCTCGGTGGCGTGGCCACCGCCCTGACGCTGCGCGAGCGGGACTCCCGACTCACCGCGCAGGACAGCGCGGCGGCACCGTCGTACCAGCAGACCGCCAGCCCGGGCAGGACACCAGCTACCCACCGCAACCCCACGACAGGGCCGAGCACCGTCCGGACCACCACCCCCACGCCCCGGGTCTCGCGCACCGGCACGCCGACACCGAGCACGACGCCTGGGCACCTCACCCTTGCCGAGGCGTCGAACACGCTCAACGAGCGCGGCTTCACCGTGACCGACAGTTCCGGCTTCGCGCGGGGGCGGACCCTCAACGTCCTCATCGGGCGGAAAGCGGACTCCCCGAACGTCCCCCAGCAGTTCGGGTTCTTCTTCGTCGGCACCGAGATGATCGGCAAGGATTTCGTCGAACCGAGCGCCGGCATCAGCGTCGCGGCCGCGCGGGAAACGTCCGTCGTGCTGCGCTACGACCTGTACGAACCCTCGGACAAGGTGTGCTGCCCATCCGGGGGAAATGCCGACGTGACGTTCCGCTGGGACGGGACAAAGCTGAACGTGGATCCCTCGACGATCCCACCGAGCGACCCGGCCGCCCACGGCAGCCGCCGCTGATCAGACGTTTCTCTCCGCTGGTGCACGGCTGTCCACTGATGCGTGGCTGTCGGCCAGTGCGCGCCGCGCGTGCCGGTCACCACGTCCGCCGTCGAGCTGCCCGTGCCCGGGAAGAAACGGGAAACGGAAACAGCCGGGTGCGGCTCGCCCCGACAATTCTCCTATCATGTCGGCCATGACGGGTATCTCCGCATGGTCGGCACAGGACGTTCGGATGACGGCCGCCGGCCAGTGGCCGAAGCAGTGAGCAGCAGCACCGAGAAGCGGCCGACTTTTGTCCCGTCGTTCGCTTCCCCCGCGCCCTCCGGGACATCCCCGGATCGCGGGACGGCACCCTCGGCGGGTTTTGTGGCCGCGGCGCGCGCGTGGGCGGATACACCGCGGCGGCTCGTGTGCGCCGCCGCGGCGGTCACCCTCATACTCGTTGCGTCGACCCTGCTTCTCCTGTTTCTGATCGCCTCCCGTATCGACGCCATGCGGAATGCCAGGGATCAGGCGGGTGCGTTCGTCGTCGGGGCCCAGCAGGTGCGGGCAGCCCTGTCGAAGGCCGACGCCGCCGCGGCGTCACTGGTGTTCGAGCACGTGGAGCTCGACAAAGGCGGTCGGCAGGAAGCGGCGGCCCGGCAGACCTATGCTGACGAGGCCAGAACGCAGGACGACGTCGACGACAACCTTGCTGCGGCCGTCGAGGGAGTGCTGAGACTGCGGCAGTTGAACCCCACGGCGTGTCCGCCGCGGGCCGCGGGACCGACCGCCCCCGCGTGCGCGGGAAACCTCCTCGACGATCTGGGGCGGCAGACACCCGTGTACGCCGGCATGGTGGAGCGCGCACGGGCGAACAACCGGGTCGGAAACGCTGTCGGTGAAGCGTACCTGCGCAGGGCGTCGGAATTGATGCGGACCGAAATGATCCCTGTTACGGACAGGCTTGTCGCCCTCGGTGCCGGCGAACTCGACAGGGCGTTCCGGCAGGCCACGCGCGGGCTCGGCGAACTCGGCGTCACGGTCGTGCTCTGCCTGTCCGGCCTCATCCTGGTCGTTTTACAGGTCGCCCTCGCCCGGTTCACCCACCGGGTCTTCAACCTCTGGCTCATCACCGGAAGTCTGCTCCTGGTCGTCGTCGCGGTGTGGACCGCCTGGGCCTTCTCCGCCCAGCAATCCCGTCTCGTCCGGGCCCGGGACAGCGGATATGACGTCATGACCATGCTGGCCCAGTCCAGGGTGCTCGCGCTACAGGCCCGCGCCGACGAGAACCTGGCGCTGGTCTCCCTCGGAAACGGGCGGGCCTATGACGAGGGGTTCGACCAGGCGGTGAACGCCCTCGGGTACGATTCCGCGGGCAATCCCCGCAGCCCCCGTCCGGGAAAAAGCCGGGGATCCCTGACAACGTCACTCGACCGGCTCGCACCGGGAGACGTCCCGCCGGCCCTGACCGACGACCTGCGGACGTGGTTGAATACCCGATCGAAAGTCGTCGAACTCCTCAGGAAACCGTCGGAGCCGGGCGGGCAGGACTCCTTCACCGAGGCGACGCGCCTGACGGTCGGGCCGGAGGCCGATGCATTCGACCGGTTCGACGGAAAGTTGGCCGAACTCCTGGAAAAGAGACAGAGTCACTTCGAAAGCGGGATGTCTGCGTCCCTGTCGCCGTTGAACAGATTCAAATGGTTCGCCTTCTGCATCATGCTCTTAAGTACTACATTCAGCCTGGCCGGTCTTTGGCGGCTGTACAGGGAGTACCAGCCATGAACGCGCGGATCCGCCGGCGCCGCGGGGCCGCGTGTCGCTGGGTCGCGGCGGTCCTTCTCGGCATCACGGTGGCGATGACAGGCTGCGCCACCACGGGCAGCCCCCTTCCCCCGGAGGCGAAACCGCTTTCCAACGGTACGTCGCAGCCGTCCGCCGTACCCGGTGCCATGACGGCGCCCTCGCCCTCCAGGACCACCCCGACCCCCATACGCACAGTCGCACCGGGCACCTGCGCGGACGGCCAGCCGGTCCGGGCGAGCGTCGACCCGGCCAACCCAATGCCCGCTCCCGGGCAGATGCCACCCGGTTCGGCGATGGCGGCGATCCTCGACCGAGGATATCTGCGGGTCGGGATCACCACGGACTCTCCGCCCTTCGGTTCCATGAACTGGCGGAAGCTCGAGCTCGAGGGCTTCGACGTCGACATCGCCAAGGAGATCACAAAGACGCTCTTCGGGACCACGGACGGCCGGATCCGATTCCAGGCTGTGACGACCGACGAGCGTATCAACACAATCAGCCGCGGTGACGTGGACATCATCGTGGCGACAATGACGATCACATGTGAGCGCAAGCAGAAGCTACGGTTCTCCGGCGTCTACTACGAGTCGGGGTTGCGTCTGCTTGTCAGGAGGAACGCGGGTTTCACGCGCATCGAGGACCTCGTCGGTTTCCGCGTGTGCTCCACGACCGGAAGCACGTCCCTGGCAAAACTGAAGAACCTGCCCCAACCCGCTCCGGCCCTGGTCGCCCTGGAACGCGCCGCCAACTGCCTCGT
>NZ_CAAAFT010000350.1:9614-13608 GCF_900634765.1 Candidatus Protofrankia californiensis
CTGGTCGCCCTGGAACGCGCCGCCAACTGCCTCGTCGCGTTCCAGGCCGGGCAGGTGGACGCGATCGCGACCGATGACGTGATCCTCGCCGGTATGGCGGCTCAGGACCCCTACACCGAGGTGCTCCCAGCCGCCTTCGATCATGCCCTCGGCAACGAACTCCGCACGCTTGAGGAGCCGTACGGCGTCGCGATGCGGATGACCGGCAACACGGTTTCCGACGACCAGTTCGTCGCCTTCGTCAACGGGGTACTGCGAAACGTCATGCAGGGCGGACGCTGGAAGCAGATCTATGACCGATGGCTCGGTGCGGAGCTCGGATCCACCGACAGCCCGCTGGCGAAGAACGCGAACTGGCCGCACTGACGGCCGTCCTGTATCGGCAAACCGCGGGATCTTCGGTTGGCAGCGTCACCCCCGGCGGTGGATGTCGCGGGCGGATGCCTGGTCGCGGGGGAAGAGATCCATCCGGGCGATGGCCACGTGGGGCGGGCGGGTGACCGCCCAGGTGACGGCCTCGGCGACGTCGTCGGCGGTGAGGGGAACGGTACCGGCGTAGACCGCCTCGGCCCGCTCGGCGTCCCCGTCGAAGCGCACGAGGGAGAACTCGGTGTCCACCATGCCGGGGGCGATCTCGATAACCCGGACCGGCCGGCCGAGCAGTTCCAGACGCAACGTCTGGACAACCGCCGCCGCGGCGTGCTTGGCCGCGGTGTAACCGCCCCCGCCCGGGTAGACCTGATGGCCGGCGACGCTCGTGACCACGACGATGCGGCCGTTACCAGAAGCAACCAGGGCGGGGAGAAAGGCCCGCACGGTCCGGGCGACACCGGCGACGTTGGCCTCCCACATCCACCGCCATCTCGCCTCCTCGGCCTCGTCCGCCTCTGCCACCGGGGCCAGCCCGAGCGCGCCTCCCGCGTTGCACACCAGGACCTCGCAGGAGGCGACGCCGGCCGCGAACGCCTGGACCGACGCGGGGTCGGTGACGTCCAGGACGCGGGTACGGGCAGCCGGCCCGATCTCGGCCGCGACCGCCGCCAGCCGGTCGGCTCGGCGCGCGCCGAGCAGGACGTCGAAACCCGCCTCCGCAAGCGCCCGCGCGGTGGCGGCACCGATGCCGCCGCTGGCACCGGTGACCACCGCCAGTCCCCGGGCACCGGTGGGGGCTGCCAGGGGCTGCGCAGAAGCGGCGGGATCGAGGGAACCGGAGGAACCGTGCGCGGAAGCCGTGTCGGACGTGTCAGCGGGCACGACCGCCATTGTCACCTGTCAGGGCCGGGAGCCGTCCCCGGACCGGGGATCCGTGCCCGGACGGCGCGGGAAGCCGCAGGCCCGGACCTGTCATAAGTATGGTTATGATAACCATGGTTTTACGAACACCTGGCCGGGGAGGAGGCTGCGATGCGCATGCTGCCCAGGCCGAGTGAAATGTTCGACCGGGAGTCGGCGTCGTCCTCGCCGACTACCTCAACCTCCCGGCAGCACTGACCCTCGACAGCTGGCACACCACCGTCGACTCCCTGCTCAGGCTCGGCCGCGACCGCTGCGTGCCCGTCGTCATCGACGAGTTCCCGTACCTGGCCAAGGCCAATCCACGCCTGCCGTCCGTCATCCAGAACGCCCTCGCGCCGCTGCGTGCGGAACGGGAGGCCAGCCGCACCCGTCTCCTACTGTGCGGATCAGCCATGTCCTTCATGGGCCGGCTGCTGGGTGGCAACGCACCGTTGCGCGGACGCGCCGGGCTCGAGCTCGTCGTGCCGACCCTGGACCACCGCCTCGCCGCCGAGTTCTGGGGAATCGACGATCCGGCCACCGCCCTCAAGGTCAATGCGATCGTCGGCGGCACCCCGGCCTACCGCCGGGAATTCGCCCGCGACGACGTACCCGCGGGCTCCGACGACTTCGACCCCTGGGTTGTCCGAACCGTGCTTTCCCCCGCCAGCCCGTTGTTCCGCGAGGCTCGGTATCTGCTCGCCGACGAAGTGGACCTGCGCGATACCGGGCTGTATCATTCGGTGCTCGCGGCGATCGCGGCAGGCAACACCAACCGCGGCGGCATCGCCTCCTACCTGGGCCGCAAATCCGGTGACCTCGCACATCCGCTGACCGTTCTCGAGGACTGCGGCATGATCACACGCGAATCCGACGCCTTCAGGAACAACCGGACCCACTTCCGGATCGTCGAGCCGCTCCTGACCTTCTACCACGCGGTGATGCGCCCGATCTGGTCCGATCTCGAGCACACCCGGGACGCCACCCGACTATGGCAACGCAGCCAGCGCAGGTTCGTCGGCAACGTCATGGGCCCGCACTTCGAACACATCTGCCGCTACTGGACCCGGCACCTGGCATCGGCCGAGCACTTCGGCGACTACCCCAACCGCGTCGGCGCCGGAACCGTCAACGACCCGGCGAACAGGGCCAGTCACGAATTGGACGTCGTCGCTTTCGGGCTCGACGACGACAACCATGCGCCACTGATCGCGATCGGAGAAGCGAAATGGGGCGAGACGATGGGCGTAGGTCATCTCGACCGGCTCCATCGGATCCGCGCCCTCCTCGTCGCGCAGGGACGCCCCGGAGCCGAGACCGTGAAACTTGCCTGCTACAGCGGCGCCGGGTTCAGCGCTGAACTCCAGGAACTCGCCGGCGCCGACAACAGCATCGTCCTGGTCGGCCTCAAGGATCTCTACGGACGGTCGTGACCGGACGCGGGCATCACGCCGCCGGACAATGAACAATCATATCGGCGACGCTGTTCGAAAAAGCACCGAGAATTCGAACTACCCGCCGTCCAACAACACGACGCGCAGCCAATCGGCGATCTCCTCGACTTCCGCAACGCCTCGCGCGACATCCATGACGAGGTCGAACGCCTCGTTGTCGGAAAGGTCGGTCGCATGCCGGTTGACGTCGAGGAACACCACCGCCGCCAACCAGGCCAGACGCTTGTTGCCATCGACCAGAGGGTGGCTGCGGGCCACCGAATGCAGGAGTGCGGCGGCCTTCGACGCGAGGGTCGGATAGGCGTCCTGACCGAACGCGCTCGACCGTGCCCGGGCCGCCGCCGCGTCGAGCAGGCCTACGTCCCGCACCGGACCGGCACCGAGGCCGCGTACCAGGGTGAGCAGATCCTCCAGATCCAGGTACTCGACAGGATTCACACGGTGCCCAGACGGGCGAGCACATCCCCCCACTGGGCGATCATCCGATTCGCGCTGTCGCGCACCCGGGCAGTATGGACCGTATGGTCCTACCGGCCGCCGTATGAGTCGCATAGCGGTTGCCTGGTGTGCGCGTCCCGGATCGACTGTTCGGCCTGCGCCGCCGGGCCCGCCGCTGTGCCTCAGTGAGGTTGTAGCCGTTCCACTCCCGCAGCGCAGCACGGGCCTGCTCAGCACGTGCAGCCCGCTCGGCCGATGTGAGGAGGGTGTCCGCCAGGTCGCTACGGCTGTGGTTGGCCCGTTTCCGTACGCAGTGACGCAAGGGTCTCGATGGTTCGCCGTTGCTCGCGCTCTCCGCCGAACGGGCCCACCAACAACTCCGTCACGCCGGCGTCGGCGTACCGCCGGACCGCCTTCGCCACTGTCGTTTCGTCCCCCGCGACGACCGTCTCGTGCACCCCGCGCTTACCCTGGCGGTCCAGGATCGCGCGGTAGCTTGGCAGCTGTGCGGCGAACCCCAGCTGGTCGGCAACCGCCTGCCTGACGCCCTCAGGATCAGTCGTGACGCTCACGATGACGGTGGCCACTATGCGAGGGGCCGGTCGTCCCGCCGCAGCGGCGGCCCGGGTGATCGTCGGTCTGATGTGGTCGTCGACGGCCTCGGGACCTGTCCACACGGTCACCGTCCCGTCGGCAAGTTCGCCCGCGGTGCGCAGCATCAGCGGTCCCAGCGCAGAGACAAGCACGGACGGCGGTGTCGCTCCAGGCACGTCGACCTGCCCCGCGGTGGTGAGGGTCTGGCCCCGGTACTCGACGTGCTCGCCGCG
>NZ_CAAAFT010000351.1:0-2047 GCF_900634765.1 Candidatus Protofrankia californiensis
CTGCGGTACCCAGGCCGATACCCGCAACCCGCGCTCCGCTGAGGGCGGCCACCATGATCGCGTCCCACGAGGTGAGCTGACTGAAGAAGGCGCTATCGAGACCGGCCTCCGCCGCAAGTCGCACCTGTCCGATCATCACCTCCAAGCTCGAACCTACGCCGCCGACGTACAATCCGATCTTCACGGATCCTCCAACATGAAGCGGACCTTCATCTTCCACCATCGACGCTATCCTAAGATGAACCTCCGGTTCCTTTTGAGGAGAGCCCACATCATGCGAGCCGACGCTCAACGCAACCGGGAGCTCATCGCGGCCACCGCGCTCGATCTGTTCGCCCGCCACGGAGCCGGCGTCTCGATGGACGAGATCGCCAGAGCGGCCGGGCTCGGCGTCGGCACGCTCTACCGCCATTTCCCCGATCGACAGGCCCTACTGGAAAGCATCGCGGCCGACACGCTCCGTCGACTCCTGACGTCCAGCCACGCCGAAGCAGCCAAGGAGATCCCACGGTGGCAGGTGCTGCTCCAGATCGTGGAGAACTGTGCGGGGCTGCCCCTGGCGCTGGTCAAGTCGCTCACCGACGAGACACCGGCTGACCCGCAACTGTCAGAACTGGTGCGCGAGCTCGACGTTCTGTTCGAGCAGGTAGTGGAACGGGCGCAGGAGGAGAAAACGCTTCGCCGCGACATCCCAGCGCATGAGGTCGTCAGATTGCTGAATGTGGCGGTATGCCGACCAGGCGCGCGGGCTGACGATCACCTCACCACCGTGATGCTCGACGGTCTCAGCACCTCCAACCCCGTCAGGAGGATTCAACAACCGGATTGAGGCGACAGACTGTCAGTCACGCATCAAGCTCGCGGCGGTGGTGGCGCCAAACTCCCAGCAGGCCTCGCGCGGGACCTGGCGGAAGCTGTCCGCCCGTGATCGGGCCACCCGCGTGCTGGCTATCTCCGTAACGGTGGCACCTACCAGCGGCTCGCCGACGGCTTCGGGATCGGGGTCGGCGGGCGGCGTGCACCGGCTCGAACAACCGCCACAGCCGCCGGGCCACGTTCTCCTCGGACATGTTCCGATCCCACGCCGGCTATCGGCCCCGGGCAAGTCGGTGCTCCGGTAGGCCGCAGGCCGATCGACCGACTCCATCGCCCGGATGGCGCCGATCATTTCACTGTTACCGTGCACATACAACGCGTACGGGAGTCGCATAAATGGCTCTGTGAAGTTCAGGGTGCGATGAGTTCGACCTTCGGGAAATATGTCTGATACCGGGCGGCGTCGCGAGTTAGCAGCCGGTAGCCGGCGACCGCGGCATGTGCGCCGATCAGAAAATCCGGTAGGGGCGAAGTCCTCGTCCCACCCCGACGGCGGTACTGCGTGTAGGCCTTGCCCGCGAGGAAGGCAGCCGGATATGGAAGGCCGTCTCGTCGAAACATCTCCGGCCGGAGCGTGTCATCGAGCTCCTCGATCCGCGGGTAGCGGACGGAGACCTCCGCGTAGATCACAGGATTGATGACGAGCTGCGCCTCATCCGCAGCCGCCGCGATCGCACCGGAAGACCAATCACCCCACCGGGGGTCGTCACCAAGCAGGTCGAGCAGCACGTTGCTGTCGACCAGAACGGGAGTCACTCTCCGCGGGTAAGCGCCATGATCTCATCGGTGGACATGCCCGGCGGAGCCGTACCGCGAAGCCGGCGCACGATGCGCTGGCCCCGCCCACCACCCGGACCTGGCTCCACGCGCACGATGTGGACGCCGTCGTCATCAAGAATGATGTTTATCTCGCTGCCCGGGAGGAGGCCAGCCTTCTCCCGGATCTCTGCAGGGATCGTCACCTGACCCTTGGACGTGATCCGCATCGACGCCTCCTACTTCTCAAAGTAAGAATATTACGCTGCCGCCGGCTAGGTAACCAGGCTCGCGGCCGACATGGCGCCGAGCTCCCAGCAGGCTTCGCGGGCGGTGGCATCCACTCCCCCCGACGACGGTCACCGGGTCGCGCAGGCGCTTCCAGCGCAGGCCGGTCGCGACGACCCCACCGCGT
>NZ_CAAAFT010000351.1:2314-6059 GCF_900634765.1 Candidatus Protofrankia californiensis
GGACCGCGTGGACCGCGCCGGCCGTGTCGTTGTTGCCGTGGACGTACAGCGCGTACGGACGGCCCACCGTCGCCTCCAGCACCGGGTATACACGGTGTCGCAGAAATGCCGCCAAGGATGCGCTCGACGCCGAAGGTCGCGCCCGGCCATGGCCCGGGCGTACGTCCATCCTGGTCAATACGTCGCGCCGGGAGACGCCACGGCCAGCCCGGCGGCCCGCGCCGCCTCCACCAGGACCTTGTCGTAGGTGAGCATGACGTCCAACGAGTCCCCCAGGTCCAACGCCGTAGCCAGGTGAATCGCATCCAGGGTGCGCAACCGCGGCGGTGGCACGATGGCCGCGTCACCGAGCGCCGGCGGGGTGATCTCCACGATGTCGACGTCGGCGGCGAGAAACGACTCAGCCGCCCCGACCATGCTTGGACTCACCAGGCCAAGCAGCCGAACCAGCTCGACCCCCAGCAACGCCGAGGAGACCAGCAGCGGCGGCTCCGGACGGTCCCTTAGCCACTGACGCAGATCCGACGTCTCCTTTTCCGCGACGAACAACTTCGCCACAGCAGAGGTATCGAGATAGACCCGCGTCGCCATCAGCCCTCACCGCGCAGGTCGGCGAGCCACTCGTCGGAACTACGCCCAGTCGCATTGGCCTGCGGCTCCGGTAGGTGCGCCAGATCAAACGGGCGCCTCGCCGGGCGGATCACCCCCGCCGCCACCAACTGCTCATACCGGTCGTCGGCCGCCGGCACGATCCGCGCCACCGTCCTGCCTCGGTCGGTGACCTCGACCGTCTGGCCCGCACGAACCAGCGCCAGAACACGTGCGGTCCGCTGAGAGAGCTCACGCATGCCCACGCGCGTTGGCTCATGGCTGGCCGCTGCTGTCATAGGCCAGATGTTACTACATGTACAGCGTGCTGGGAGCCTCGTCAGCCACGACGCCGGGCGGCCGATCCCGTTACATCGTCAGGCTCGCCGCAGTGGTCGCGCCGAGTTCCCAGCAGGCTTCGCGGGCGGCGGCATCCGGGGCGCCGACCACGGTGACCGGGTCGCGCAGGCGCTTCCAGTGCAGGCCGGTCGCGATCGACTCCACCGACCGCGCTGCACCCGTCGTGTCGCTACCGCCATGGACATACAGCGCGTAGGGACGACCGACCGTCGCTTCCAAGATCGGATAGTAGACGCAGTCGCAGAAATGTCGCTAACGCTGTGCTCCACGTCAGGCGGCACGGAGACGCCGCCCTGACGCGGATGCCGCGCGATCCCCCTGGGCGCCCGGCACGAGCCAGATCACCGCGCACCGGCCCCGGCTTCTCCCCGTGTAAGCTGACCGCACTCTACTGATCATGCTCTCTGGAGTGCCGCAGCAGTCGCATCCGCTTGACATGCTGGCTGCGGCGGGGTTCGTCGGCATCTCTGCGAGGACGCCCATCGTCGCGCGGAAAGCCTCGGAGAGCTCACGGTACGCTGAGCCCAGCAAGACCAGGCCTGCCGCGCAGGTTCAGGGAGGTGCGTCATGACCGCGGAGATGGTTGCCCCCGCATGGATGCACGAGCAGATCACGGCGGAGCAGTACGACTCCTGGTCCGAGGAGCAGTGCGCGGGCATCGAGATCGTGGACGGGATGGTTGTCGTGAGCCCCAGCGCGTCCAAGCGGCACAACCGGCTGGCCCGGATCGTCGCAAACGCTCTGGATGCGGCCGCAGGGGCGGACTGGAACGCTGATACGGACTTCGACGTCCGGCTTCAGGACGTGCCGCTCACCAATCGCCGTCCGGATGTCGTGGTGTATCGCGCGGATACGATTGACGTCACGCCCACCCGTCCCGAGCACGTGCTGCTGGTGGTGGAGATCGTCTCGCCGGGTTCGGAGACCACCGACCGGATCGTGAAGGTGGAGCAGTACGCCAAGGCGGGCATCGCTTTCTACTGGCGGATCGAGCAGGCCGCTACCGGTGTTCCGCTGGTATACACCTGTGTCCTCGACCCGGCGACCAGAGCCTACCGGGACGGGGATGTGTTCACCGGCGTGGTCAAGGTCTCGGCTCCCTTCGCGGCAGAGATCGATCTCGGTCAGATCTGACACCCGTCCTTCGCACTGGACGGTCAGCTCAGCGGGACGGCTCCACCCGTATCGCCCGTCATCGGGCTCCCAGCGCCCGCGGTGCCGCAAGGCGACGGAGATGATGGGCGACCCCGGCGCAGCTTCGCGCTTGAGAACCCTCGTTCGACCGCGGGACAGGTCTCACGGGACAGGTCTCATCGGAAGGCACCGATGTTGCGTCGCGCTCAGTCGGCGAAGGTCCGCGGCGCGCAGCCGAGGATCTGCTCGACGTCGCGGCTGACCCGCTGCTCGGCGGGCGTGGGCTCGCCGAGGATGGCGAGTGTCCCCTCCACGACAGCTGCCGGCATGAACCGCGACATCTCCGCTCGGGCTTCGTCGCGGCTCTGTTCGACGAACCGGACCGGTTCGCCGAGCAAGTCACCAATCGTGTGGGCCCGCTGTCTCGGCGTCGTGAGCGCCGGGCCGGTCAGCTCGTAGCTGTGGCCGGCGTGACGCGCGTCGCGCAGGGCCGCGGCGGCGACCTCGGCGATGTCGACCGGGTCGATGGTCGGGAGCCCGACGTCGCCGAACGGCGCGGCGACCGTCCGCCGCGCCCGGACCGTCTCCGTCCAGGCGAACGCGTTGGAGGTGAAGCCCCCCGGTCGCAGCACCGTCCACTCCAAACCCGGCTGCCGCACGGAATCCTCGAACGTTCGCGGATGGCTATAGACCTCGGGACGTGTCCCGGCGCCCTGGGAAGGACAGCAGCACGACCCGCCGAACCCCGCCCATCCCGAGGTCCCGCCCCGCGTGGAGTATGAGATCAGCGAGCTAGGGCGCAGCCTGGCACCGCTTTTCGCGATCCTCACGGAGTGGGCCGAAGCCAACCTCGACAAGGTCGAGCGGGCCCGGCACGACTACGACACGGATCTCACTCGGTAGCGGGTCAATCGGACATGCTTGTTCGGTGACATTGGAGCCGGGGGATGCCGACAACACCGGACAGCACGTCCATTACGCCGCGGTGGACGGGCAGCACTTCGCCGTCCGTCCGCGTCCCGACGAGCCCGGCGTCTACGACTTCGACTGGCTCAGCGGTCCTCGGGACTACGGGTTCACCTCCGCTCGCTCCGACGGCTCAGCCATGAGTCACGCGGAGATGGAGGAGGCGATCCGAAACTTCCTCGCGCAGATCGATCACCACACAGGTTACATCCCATGATCTGAGGACCGCGTGCTCGCTGAGCGTCAGCGCCACCGAGTGCGATCCCCTTCGCCAGCGCTGGCTGAACCGCCGTGCCCAAGGTCTTTGAGCCCGAGGCGATGACGAGACGGTGGGACCTCATCCGGCGACAGCTCCCGGACCGTAGCCGGGCGATTTACGGGAGCGACGCGCTCGGTGCCGTCACCAACATCTCCAACTATGACCGCCACCTGGATATAGACCTGCTCTCCGAGCACATCATGAACGAGCGGATCGTCGACCGCGTGACCTCGATAATCGGCCCCGACGTCCAGTGCTGGCGCACGGATTTCTTTCCGAAGTACCCCGGGAACGAGGGAATATCCTGGCACCAGGCAGCCACTTTCGCCAATACCAGCAAGAAGCCGCGGATACTATTGGATGCGCGTCGACGCGCCGGCTGGCAGCAAAAGACCAGGCCCGATTGTAACTGGTCAGGTCCCGGTGGCTGTTTGATAG
>NZ_CAAAFT010000351.1:6084-11133 GCF_900634765.1 Candidatus Protofrankia californiensis
CCACCGAAACCTAACGATCTACAAGACCTGACCAGTTACGCCCGATTCTTCCGGAGTTCTCCACGCCGCAGAACCACGTCTATCTCGAGAACACGTACTGCTTCACGACCGAGACGGAAATGGTCGAACATATCTGACGCGGCGCCCTGGGGCGGCTCGACCAACCACCACCAGGGACGGCCGACCGTCGCATCCAGCAGCGGGTAGTACCGCGGCGACGTCGCGGACCGCGTCCCATACATGCTCCGCGCCGGCCTCGATCATAGTGTCCTGGTAGATGGTGACGATGGGACGATCTCCGTCCACGGGCAATGGTTGAAGCAGATCATTCAGGGAAGACACTACGCCACCAGGTTCGCGGCGGTGGCGGCGCCGAGTTCCCAGCAGGCTTCGCGGGCGACGGCGTCCGGGGGGCCGATCACGGTGACCGGGTCGCGCAGGCGCTTCCAGCGCAGCCCGGTCGCGATCGACTCCACCGCCCGCACCGCGCCCGTCGTGTCATTGTTGCCATGGACGTACAGGGCATACGGACGACCCGTAGTTGCATCTAGACACGGATAGTAAACAGTGTCGAAGAAATGTCCCTAAGGATGTACTCGACGCTGAACGCGGCGCCCCGCTGGCCTGGCGGTACATCCGTCCAGGTGAGTCTCGCCCGCCCTCTATCGACCGCCGTACGGGTCGCGCAACGGTTGCTTGCTGTGCGCTGACTGGACCGACCGTTCGGCCCGTGCGGCAGCACCCACAGCGACATAACGCTGTGTCCGGCCATGCCCGACCTCCTCGATCAACCCGGCCTTCTTCAGCCCCGCCAAGTCGCGGATCGCCTGGTCGCGGGTCAGCCCCTCCTCTCGGGCATAGGTGCCACGTCTGACCCCGTCCGGGCGGGTCGCCGCGTACAGAGCGGCGACCGTCCGCTCCCCCAGGCCAGCCGCCGCGACCTGATCGGTGAGAACCCGCCAGACCTCCGCCGCGATCTCGAGCCGACGCTCGACCAACTGCGCCTGCAGGTGATGCGCCCGCAAGCAAAACCGCACCCAGCCGTGAGCATCCCGGCCGGGCTGGTAACTGCCACCCTGGGCGTCACCCAGCGCCGCGTAGTACATCGCGGTGTTGTGCGGCGACGATCCGAGCCATTCCTCAATGCTGGAGAACTCGGGGGCCAAGATCAGCTCTCGGGCCAGGACAAGAGTATGCAAGCAGCGTGACATCCGCCCGTTTCCGTCCCGCCAGGGATGAATACTGACCAGGTTCAGATGAGCCATTGCCGCGCGGACGACGGCGGGCGCGTCGGGGTCACCGTCCTGGAGCCAGTCGCACAACTCATCCACGAGAGCGGGCACGGTGTCCGCATCCGGCCCCGTATACACAGGAGGGTTGTCCGACGCACCGGCAACCCAGATCGGCCCCAGCCGGTACCGGCCTGGCGATCGCTCCAGTTCACTGCGCAACATCGTGAAGTGCAGCACCGACAGCAGCATCGGGTGGTAAGTGAAGACCTCGAACCGAGCCGCCTGCTGAACGTAGGTCAGCGCGTCCGCATAGCCGGCGATCGCCTCCCGGGTCGCCCGGTCGTGCGAGGTCGGCATCTCCTCGCCCGCGGCCGCCGCCTCGGCATCCGCGATGCCGACGGTGTAGCCCTCGATCGTGTTGGAGCCCCTGATCGCCCCCGCGATGAGACTCCGCCGCAACTGTCCGAGCCACCGCCTCGGTTCGGCGACCTGATGACGTAGATCCACACGGAACCGTTCGAGCTCTGCCAGCACCCGGTGGTCGGCGGCGTCGACCTCAGGCACACGGAACAGCATGCGACGATGCTACGCGCATCGTCGCTCGTTGCATCGTCGCGTGACTGAACAGGTCTCCCTGCCCGTCGCGGATCACTCCGGCATCAGGCTCGCGGCGGTGGTCGCGCCGAGTTCCCAGCAGGCTTCGCGGGCAGCCGCGTCCGGCGCGCCGACCAGCGTGAGCGGGTCGCGCAACCGCTTCCAGCGCAGGCCCGTCGCGATCGTCTCCACCGACCGCACCGCGCCGGTCGTGTCGCTGCCACCGTGGACGTAGAGGGCATACGGACGACCCACAGTCGCCTCTAGGCAAGGATAATAAATACTATCGCAAACTGAACATCAACAAGGGTGCTCAGTCGTGTTCCCGGCGAGCGCACTCGACTCCAGAAGGTAACGCCCGTGTCCCGACGGCGCCGGTCGCTGGTCGTGACCGTTCCCGCCGAGGAGCTCCGCGAGGCGCTGGCTTCGACTCCTGGGACGGACGTGGTGGTCTGGGACCCTCACGACGACATCACTCATGGTGGGCACCGTAGATCTCGGCATGGTACGTGCTCCGGTAGCGCCCGCGGCGCCGGCGCGTGGGCCTCCTTGCCCCACCCGCTGCCCCCAGTGATGACCGTCGCGCCGACGATTCGCACGCAGATCGGGCCGTGTCCCTCTCTCGTGTTCCCTTCCCTGGACGTTCTTGGACACGGGCACGACAGCGCCCGCAAGTGGCCGAGCACGCCACGCCGCTGACCCGGCTGGCAAGCGCCACGCGGACGCGCTGACACGGCAATGCCCTACGTTGCGCAACGCATCAAACCCACTCTGCGCGCGCGGCCGTGTGCCCGATCCCGTCGAGCGAGCCGGAACCCCTACAGTTCGGACTGCAAGTACCACGTCTCCAGCGATACGGGAGGAGGCCGAGGGTGACGGCGACGCCAGCGCGTGACCGGTTGGCCAGGACGTTGCGCGGCGATGTGAGAGCAGCGTTCAGCGCGGAGCTGAAAGCGAGGACGGACGACCTGCTCCTGGCGGTCGACGGCCTCGGGCCGGTCGCGCTCCCGGTGAAGCCCTCGGTTGCCCGCAAGCTCATCGACCTCGCCCAGCCTGCCCGATTCGGCCGTGGCGAGGAGACGCTGACCGACCCGGACGTCCGCAACACGTGGGAGATCCCGAAGCACCTCGTGCGCGCCGTGTGGAACGACGGCGCGCTGGATGTCATCCTGAAAACGGCCAAGGACGAGCTGGGGCTACCGAACGCCGCCGAGCTGACCGCCGATCTTCATTCCCTCCTGGTATACGAGCCGCACCAGTTCTTCCTCGCCCATCAGGACAGCGAGAAGGACGACCTGATGATCGGCACCCTGGTGGTGACGCTGCCGTCCACCTACACCGGCGGTGAGCTGGTGGTGCGGCATAACGAGGAGCGGACGAACCACCGCGGGTCGAAAACGGAGCTGTCGCTGGTCGCCTTCTACGCTGATTGTCGGCACGAGGTCCTCGAAGTGCGGACGGGGTACCGGATCGCGCTCACCTACAACCTGCTGCTGCACCGGGACACCAGCCAGCCGGAAGGCGACGAGGCGACCGTCATCGAGCTGGCGAACCTCCTGCGTGAGCACTTCAGCACGCCGGTGTCCAGCTACCGCCGCAGTCCCGTGGCCAACCCGCCGAAACGGCTCGTCTACCTCCTCGACCACGAGTACACCCCTCGTGCGCTGGGCTGGACCAGGCTGAAGGGCGCTGACACCGGCCGCGCGGCCCTTCTGCGAGCCGCCGCCGAGCGGGCGGCAGGGTGCGAGGCTGTCCTCGCGCTCGCCGACGTCAAGACAACGCACAGCGCGCATGAGGCGGACGAAGGCCGCGCATACCGACGACGCCGGTACTGGGATGACGACGATGACGAGGACTCGGGCGGCTCAGGCGAGTACGACATCGAGGAGCTGATCGACTCCGAGGTCACCCTCACGTACTGGACCGACCCGGAGGGCACCCGGCTGGAAAAGACCTCGCTGTTCGTAGGCAGTGGCGAGGTATGCGCGTCCACCGGGACCGACGACCTCGAGCCCTACTCCTCGGAGTACGAGGGGTATATGGGCAACTGGGGCAACACGCTGGACCGCTGGTACCACCGGGCGGCGGTTGCCGTTTGGCCTCGCGAGCAGGGCTTCGCGAACCGCGCCGAAACCTCGCCAGGCTGGGCTCTCGATGAGCTCGCCGCGATGGCGTCAGGCGGCGAGCTGGCAGGCGCCCGGGCCGCCGCGGCGACGCTCCAACCGTTCTGGGACAGCTCTCTGCGCGCACCGACCCCGGAGGCGAAGGAGAGGTTCTCCGGACTCTTCGGTAAGGCGCTGCGGACGGCGGACGCCGTGGCGGACGCGGCGACGGCGACGATGCTGCTGCGCCCGTTCCGGGTGGAGAACCTGACCACTGGCCACATCGACGCGTTCGGAAGACTCGTCGGCGGCTACGGCGAGCAGTGGACCACCGAACTGCTGCGGACGTGGTTCGGTGCGGGGCAGCCAGCCTGGGCATACACCGGCGGACAGGAACGGCAGCGGTGGGTGGCGGACTGGCTTCCCGGTCTGTGCGCGGGGCTGCATGCCGCGCACGGTGCCGGCGGCGCGATGGCCGCGCAGGGGCTCCTCGACCTGGTGTGGGAGTGGATCAGCAGAGACATCGGCACGGCACTCGCGTCGTCGCGGCCGAGCTACCGCGACAAGGCACTCGGTGAGCTAGCCAGACCGCTCGCCTCCGTATTGGCAGCCGCCATTGCGATGAAGGCGGCGAGCACCCGGGGCGGGGTGTCCGAATATCTTCGGCGGCAAGGGGAGGCGGTAACCGCGCTGGAGATGCCCGCGCTGCGCGCCGCGGCGGAACTGCCCGACGACAGCGCACGCCGCGACGCTGGCTTCGGCGACCTGGCCGCCGACTGCGCCGCACGGCTGCGCGCCCGGCTGGCCCGGCCGCGGCGCGCGTCCGCCGACTGGTCGATCGAACTGGCCGGCGGCGGCTGCGCCTGCGACCTGTGCGACACCCTCCGCGGGTTCCTGGGAGCCCCGAACCGGCGCACGTTCGAGTGGCCGCTCGCCGAGCAGCGCAGGCAGCACGTCCACTCCCGGATCGACGGCGCCGAACTGCCCGTCAGCCACGTCACGACGAGGAAAGGCCGCCCCTACACGCTCGTTCTGCGCAAGACCGACGCGCTCTTCACCGACGAGGCCGAGGCCCGGGCCAGGGATCAGGCGGATCTGGAGTGGCTCGCGGCGGCATGGAA
>NZ_CAAAFT010000351.1:11435-16994 GCF_900634765.1 Candidatus Protofrankia californiensis
CTGGCCGCCGCGCTGGCGCCAAGCTCCCAGCAGGCATCGCGGGCGGCGGCGTCGGCCTCGCCGATCACGGTCAGTAGGTCGCGCAGGCGCTTCCACTTCAGGCCGGTGGTGATGGTCTCGACGCCTCGGACCGCGCCGGTGGTGTCGCTGTTGCCATGGACGTAGAGGGCGTACGGGCGGCCGACAGTGGCCTCGAGCACCGGGTAATAGATCTGGTCGCAGAAATGTGCCGAACCCTGGCCGTCAGGATTGTGCGGTGGGGCGGACGACGATGTCGTTGACGTCGACCTCGGCGGGCTGTTCGATCGCGAACGCGATGGCGCGGGCGATCGCGTCGGGTGGGATGGCGATCTCGGCTCGCCGCTCGATGAGCTGGGCGCGAACCTCGGGGTTGTCCGTGCCCTCGGCGAAGTCGGTCCAGACGAATCCGGGCGAGATGGTGGTGACGCGAAGGTTCGCTCCGGCCTCCTGCCGGAGTCCTTCGGAGATGGCGCGTACGGCGTTCTTCGTGCCGGCATAGACCGCCTGGTCGGGAACGATCCGCAGGCCGGAGGTGGAGAGGGTGTTCACGAAGTGCCCGCAGGCCTGTTCGCGGAAGACGGGCAATGCGGCGGCGATCCCGTAGAGCGTGCCCCTGATGTTGATGTCAATCATGTCTTCCCAGTCCTCCACGCGGAGGTCGTCGAGGGGGCTGATCGGTCCGATGCCGGCGTTGTTGACGAGCACGTCGAGTCGACCGAAGCGCTTGCACGAGAGGGCGACGAGGTCTTGCAGATCGGTGCGTCGTCGGACGTCCGTGGGGAGGTGCACAGCCTCGCCGCCCGCGTCGCTGATGCGAGCCGACAGCGTCTCGAGCCGGTCCCGTCGCCGTGCCGCGAGGACCACCTTGGCGCCGCTTGCGGCCAGTCGCAGCGCGGTGGCCTCGCCGATGCCGCTGCTCGCGCCGGTGATCGCGACGACCTTGTCCTGGATCCCTGACATCGATGTCTCCTCTGAGGGCTGCACGCGTCGTGCGAGCTCACGTTCGTTGCCCACGTCGAGCCAGCCACGTACGGTGGAACCGGACACGTGTCCGTATCGGTCGGATGCTACCGGACAGTTGTCCGTTTGGCAATGGAGGGACCCTTCCCATGACGATGGACCCGATGGCTGAACGGGTGAGAGCGTCCTTTCGCTCTGACGCCCAGGAGAACCGGGCACGGATCCTCGACGTGGCGCGCGAGGCGTTGGCCGCGTCGAGCGACGCGACGCTCAACTCGATCGCCAAGAAGGCCGGCGTCGGCCAGGGCACCATGTACCGGCACTTCCCCAGCCGTGAAGCACTCCTGCTCGCGGTGTACCACCAGGACGTCCGGGCAGTGATCGATGCGGCCGCCGCGCTGCTCGACGCGCATCCGCCGCTCGACGCACTACGACTGTGGTTCGACCGGCTCGCCTCCTACGGGCGCATCAAGCACGGCGTCGCGGGAGCCGTGGAAGCCGCGACACGCGCCGATCTGTCCAGCGAGTACTACGACCAGGTGATCGAGGCGATCACTCTGCTGCTGAATGCCGGCAAGAACGCGAAGACCCTGCGCGAGGACGTCGATGCGGAAGAGGTGCTGCTCCTCGTTGGCTTCCTCTGGCGCATCGACAACGCCGACTGGGAAGTGCGGTCCCGTCATCTACTCGACCTCGTGATGGACAGCCTCCGCAGGTGACCGAACGAACCACTCTGATCATCGAGCGTAACCACCGGACGATCGACCGACTACGCGGCCCGTGTCACGAGTCCGGCATCAGGCTCGCGGCAGTGGTGGCGCCGAGTTCCCAGCACGCTTCCCGGGCGGCCGCGTCCGGCGCGCCGACCACGCTGACAGGGTCGCGCAACCGCTTCCAGCGCAGACCGGTGGCGATCGTCTCGACCGACCGACCGACCGACCGCGCCGCGCCCGTCGCGTCGCTGCCGCCGTGCCCGTACGGCGCGTACGGAGAAATGCGCCGAACCCTGGTCACAAGAGTCTCACCTTCGGTGACATTCCCGTCGGGCCCGAACTAGCGTAGGCCGTCGACCGGTACGGTCGTCAGCCTTTCGGCGATCTTGTCGACATCCGAGATGCCCTGTGCGACGTCCATCACGAGGTCGAACGCGTCGTCGTCGAGGTCCACCGTATGGCCGTTGAGATCGAGAAACACCAGGGCGGCCAGCCACGCGAGACGCCTGTTGCCGTCGACGAGAGCATGGTTTCGAGCAATCGAGTGCAGCAGCGCAGCGGCTTTGAACGACAAGGTCGGATAGGCATCCCGGCCGAACGCGCTCGACCTTGGTCGTGCCACAGCCGAGTCGAGCAGACCGACGTCACGGACCGGACCGGCTCCCAGGTCACGGACCAACATCAGCAGATCTTCCAGATCGAGATAGGTGACGCCTCACGCGTCGCCCAGCCGAGTGAGCACGTCCCCCCCATCGAACCATCATCCGGTCGAAGCTGGCCCGAACCGCGCGGCGATATGTTCGGCGCGCTCATAGCGCTCAAGTACCGCACGCCTGATGATCTCCTGCCGGGAGACCCCTTCACTGGCCGCCAACTCCGTCAGCGCCCGCGCCAGCTCGTCATCCGTGCGCACCGTCAACGCCATGACGATGATGGTACTCCCCTTATACCAAAGTAATGGCTACCGACGCCGGATGCACGAATCAGACCGGACCGGAGCGCGCGACCCGAAAGCCAACATCGTCTACCTGGAAATTCGGATGGCTGCGGCGCCGCACCGAGGCTCGGCAGCTCCAGTGCTCGTCAGCCCACCCTCCGCCACGCAGTACACGATAGGTGCCGTAAACCTCGGCGTCATAGACGTCCCAGCACCAGTCCCACACATTGCCAAGCATGTCGTGCAAGCCCCATGAATTGGGCAGCTTGCCGCCCACCTCATGAATTCGGTCGTGTGCGTTTTGCCGGTACCACGCGATGTCGTCGAGTGGCCCATACCGCGGGCCTGCTGTGCCGGCACGGCAGGCGTGCTCCCATTCGGCCTCGGTGGGCAGCCGATATCCGGCCGCGGCGACATCCCACTCGACGTCCTCGCTGTCGGCGCGGATGTTGTAGGCCGGCGCCAACCCTTCGCCTTGCGACAGCGCGTTACAGAATCGGACGGCGTCCCACCAGGAAACACCTTCCACAGGTAGAAAGTCCCCGTCGACCGCGCTCGGCCGCTGCCCGATGACCTGTACGTACTGCGCCTGAGTGATCGGAAACGCGCCGAGGCAGTAGGGCGCGAGTTCGACCGACCACGCGCGCCGCGTTCGCCGGTCCGACAGCGTCACCCACCCCGACGGAATGGCGATCATCGTGTCTTCCGCGCCTGCCTCCATGGTCAAGAACCTTACTGGCGTCGCCTCAACCGCGGAAAGGCCATGATTACGCGGTCGTCTACAGCGTTACTGCGGCATCAGGCTGGCGGCGACGGTCGCGCCGAGTTCCCAGCAGGCTTCGCGGTCCTTCGCGTCCGGCGTGCCGATCACCGTCACCGGCTCCCGCAGTCGCTTCCAGCGCAGGCCGGTCGCGATCGACTCCACAGCGCGCACGGCTCCTGTCGTGTCGTTGTTCCCGTGGACGTAAACGGCGTACGGACGACCCATCGTAGCGTCAAGACACGGATAGTAAACAGTGTCGAAGAAGTGCTTGAGCGCTCCGGACATGTAACCGATGTTTGCCGGCGTACCGAGCAGGAACGCGTCGGCGGCCAGTACGTCCACGGCGGAGGCGACGAGTGCGGGACGGGTGACGACGTCCACGCCCTCGATCGCGTCGTCGGTGGCGCCTGCGCGCACGGCGTCGAGCATCTCCTGCATCGCAGGGGACGGCGTGTGGTGGACGATCAGCAGCGTCGGCATGGTGGTGAGCCTGTCAGCACGATGTCATGGCGTATGCGCGGGCTCTTCTCGAGGGCCAAAGGCGGCGCGATCATGTTTTTTCGCGCCCGGGCTTCCTGCCGGATCCGGGAAGTCCGGAAGCCGCTCCGGGGACCCGGGGACCCGGGTCCCCGGGTCGCTCGACGGTGCTACCGCCGGATCGTGATCGAGCGCAGTGCCAGCTCGGGGCTTGTCTTCTCGGCCAGGTCCGGAGCCTCACCGCAGACCAGGACGGGGACGTCCCGGACCACCTCGACCGATGCGGTGGCCGTTGCGGCACCGGTCGGGCCCTGCCAGGCCAGCTCCACGGTCGCCAGTCGCCCGCTGTCGGCGACCTCGGTGTGGGACGAGGTGAGCTCGTGGTCGAGCCAGCCCCAGCCGAACCGCTCGAACAGCTCCCGCTCGGCCACCTGCCCCCACTGGTCGAGCGCGGTGTTCCCCCGGTACCTTCCGCGCAGCTCACCGGGCCTGCCGCCGCGCCGCACGATCCGGTCGAGCGTCGGGACGTCGAGGAAGCCCCATGCCCGTCCGTCCGGAAAGGTGAAACCGGTCGGGGCGAACCGGTGCCCGCCGGTGTGGCTACACCGCCGGACCCGCACCCCGGGCCAGGCCGATGCCACGTCGAGGTGCAGGCGGGTGCCGACCCGGCCGCAGCAGCGGTCCCGCCGGCCATGGCCGCAGAGCAGGATCTCGGCAGGGGCGGGCCGGGCCTGCGCCCCCTCGCCGGAATCCGGACCGCGGCCAGGGTCGAGGTCCAGGCCGGGGTCGAGGTCCAGGTCGAGGAGCCGGAGGATCCCCTCAGCAAGACGATCCTGGGAGACAACGTGGTCGGTGCCCTGGAAATCGTTGGAGTTCCGGCGGCGCCAGACCGTGACCCGGACGCCGGATCGCCGATTCCGACCAGCGGCGGCGGTGGTCCACACCGGCTCCGCGGCCGGGATCCCGGCGGCCTTGCCGGTCGGGCTGTCAGGTGAGCCGCCAGGCGTCCTGCCGGTCGGGTTTTCAGGCGGGTCGCCGGCAGAGTCCCCGGCCGGCAGGTCGCCGGCAGAGTCCCCGGCCGGCAGGACGGCGAGCAGCCGGACCCGGTGCGGCCGGCTCCGCATGACCTCCGCGAAGGCCGGTATGTCGCTGACATCCCGTGGCCACGGCGGCGGCGTTTCGACGAGTACGAAGGTGTCGCACACCAGGGCGGACCCGATCGGGTTGACGCCCTGCTCCCGCGTCCACTCGGCGCAGCGGAACGACAGCGAGGACGTGGTTCCGACACTCATCACCCTGCATCCCGCCCTTGTAGTATCCGGCGCGGAAAAATCATGATCACGCCGCCTTTGGCCCGCCGGTCATCAGGATCGGGGCGAGTCGCCGGCCATGAAAGCACATGCTGGACGAACAGCCCGCCTGCTTACCAGGGCAGCACCGGTGACGCCTGCCCGGACTCCATCCCTATCAGGAGTCGGCCGCCGGCGTGGACACGGGCACGCCGGTTGACGGGGTTGGCGTGACCAGCGGCACGACAGTGGGTGGCGGTGGCTCGGTGTGGACTGGCTGGGGCTGGACGGGCGGCGGCTGGATGGGCTGATCGGTCCGCGCGGGCGACGGTCGTGTCGTGACGGTGGTCGTGGCCACTGCTGTCGGCGGGGTGATGCGGGGTGGGATCACCTTGGGCA
>NZ_CAAAFT010000352.1:0-2871 GCF_900634765.1 Candidatus Protofrankia californiensis
GTGATGCGGGGTGGGATCACCTTGGGCAGGGGCGGGACGGGACGTGACCCGGAACCGCCACCGGACGCCGGCCCGCCACCGGACGGCAGTCCGCCGTCGGAAACCGGCCCGCCGTCGGCGGTTCCGGGCGGCACAACTCCGGGGGATGCCAGGTCGGGTGGCCTGGCGGTCGGGGTGGGGCGCACGACACCGGCGGTCACCGGGGCAGCGGACACCAGGGCGGAGGGCACCGGGGTAACGGCTGTGAGAACCGACGTCCGGCTGCCTGCCTCGGCGCTCTGCCCACCCCCGACAGCATGCAGATACAGGGAAAAGCCGATCAGTACGGCTCCGACGACCCCGGCGCCGGCCCCCAGCCACGGATTCGCTCGAAGCCGCAACCACCAGCCGGACGCGCGCCGCCGGCTACTCACGCGGACCCCCACCTGCGCCGGTGCCCGCCCGGCTACGCGCAGCCCTGGCCGCGCGCGGCTGCCAATGAACCGGGGCACGAAGCCGCGGTCACCGCGTCCGGAAGCTACACGTCCAGAAGGTAGATGCCCCACGCCCAGTACGACGGGTCCGGACCCGTTCGGGTTGTACCTCACGCAGTGGTCCGGGGATTTCAGCCCCGGCCCTGGAGCGTCGGTCAAGCAGCGCAGACCCATATCGAAGTCGACCAGGCATCCATGATCGAACATCGTCGAATCATGAAAGTGAAGGAGCAGACGGTCGTGACAGCAGTCGTTTCCACACTCACTTTCGTGATCGAAAAAGAGCGTGCGACTACCTGATCGACGCTGCGGACGGCCCGCATCGACTGACGGTTCGAAGCCCGCCGCACGGAGGAAGCCGGCTCAGTGGTCCGCGGACCTAGGCCTCCGGCGGCGCGAAAAACATGATCGCACCGCCTTTGGCCGGCTAGCGACGGCCGCCGCGGCCGTGCCCCTGGCTGCCGAACAGCCCACCGAGCGCTCCACCAAGCCCACCGGGTGTACCGCCGCCGTGTCCGTCACCGCCGTGCCCTGGACCACCGTGGTGACCCTGCGGCTGGTTGCCGGCGAAACCGGCTTCGCCGAGCCCGAAACGTTCAGCGAGCCCGGCACCGGCGAGGGCGTTGTAGGGCGGTAGCAGCTCGCAGGGCTGGACGATGACATAACCGTCCCCGGAGAACTGCATCTGCCAGCTCTCCCCGGTGTTGCCACGCGGCCTCCACACCGAGGACGAGGTGACCGCCGCCTGCATCGACACCTGCAGGCTCGACGACCAGCCCACCACCGCGTCCGCGTCCGCGAAGTAGTAGTTCTGCGGGGTCACGTGCATGACCAGCGGAGCGCCCGACGTCACGACCGCGACCTTGCCGTTTCCGGACAGCTCCACCTGGTAGCTGCCGGCACCGGCGATCGACACCTGGGAGTCGATGCGGACGACGTCCCAGTGCAGGCCGGCGTCGAAGGCGAGCACGTTCTTACCGTCCACCGTCAGTCCGTCACCGGCCAGGTCGAGAATATGGACGTCCTGCGCCTGGTAGGCGAGGAAGACCGTGCCACCGCCGGAAACCTTCATCAGGTTCAGGCCCTCGCCGCCCTGGAACAGCGACCGGAACTGGCGGCCCCAGCCCTCCCAGTGGGCGTCGAAGGTGGCCCCGCCCTGGTAGGCGACCATGGCGCCCTTGCGGGCGTAGAACTCCCGCATACCCTCGGCTCCGAGGGTCGCCTTGAGCATCTTGCCGTTCTGCAGGGTGAAGCGTTCCCGCGCCTGCACCTCGGGATTGCCGAGCAGGCTGCTGCGGATCCCGCCCGCCGCACCCGCGGGCGGGCCGGGCGGAGCAGACGGGCCGGGCGGGGCACCCGGTGTCCCGCCTGGATAACCCCCCGGCGCTCCCCCGGCCGGCGGATATCCAGGCGGTGGGTACCCCGGCGGTTGCCCGCCGGCCGGCGGGTAGCCGCCGGGCTGGCCGGGAGGGGGTGGGTATCCACCGGGACCTCCGCCACCGGGGTAACCACCGGGTGGGTAACCGCCCGCGGGCGGGCCGCCGAATCCACCGTGGCTCATCGTCGAATCCTCTCACCCACGCATGCCGCGCAGTCAGCCGAACGCCACATCACATGCAGCGCAGTCACCCACGCGCCGAGAAGGTCGGCCGCTCGTCCTCACTCGGCTGGACCACGACGAAACCCTGACCGGAGAAGCCGAGTTGGAACGCCTCGCCGGAACCGCGGCCGATCAGTCCGCCGAGCCGGGCGGTCCGCCGGGGCTGGACGTGCAGACCGTCGGTGTAGGCGACGAGCGCGTCGGTGTCGACGAACGTCTGCGCCTCCCGCGTGTCCAGCACGACCGGGTTGCCCTTCGCGGTCATCGCGACCCAGCCGTGACCGCGGACGACCACGTTGAACATGCCCATGCCGGAAAGCATGTTGACCCCGCGGACGCGTTCGATCCCCCACTGCAGGTTGGCGTCGAACGCGAGGATGTTCTTGCCGTTGACGGACAGGCCTTCGCCGGCCAGCTGGGCGACGATGACCTCCTTGCCGTAGTCGGCCAGGTAGAGCAGGCCCTGGCCGACCGCGGTCATCAGCGGTACGCCCTCACCGGTCGCCCACGAGGAGGCGATCCGACCGAGCTGCGGGGGCTGCGGATTGAAGTCGATCAGACCCTCATAGGCGATCATGGACCCGGTCCGGGCAAACAGGTCCTGCCCGGGCTGCATGACCACTTTGACGATCTTGGAACCGTGCTTGCTCATCCGGTCCATGATCTGCGTCTGCCCGAAATGATCCATCAACGTTCCGTACACGGCCGCCTCCTTCCTGCTATCCCGGGGCCTCCGAGTGCGCGATCGGAAACATCATCGTGCACTCTTCGGCCGCCTAGACCTCGTACGGTTGGACG
>NZ_CAAAFT010000352.1:3221-17532 GCF_900634765.1 Candidatus Protofrankia californiensis
GCCTCCGAGTGCGCGATCGGAAACATCATCGTGCACTCTTCGGCCGCCTAGACCTCGTACGGTTGGACGACCACGAAATGGCCCTGGAAACCCATGAACTGCAGTGCCAGGGATTCGCCGCTGCTGCCGGAGTAGATCTGCCGGGATATGCGCACCTGGGTCGACACGCTCACCCGCATTCCGGACGTCCAGGCGACCAGCGCGTTCATGTCGGCGAACGTCGGTCCGGCAACGTTCAACGTCATCGGGGTTCCCTTGGTCATCACCACGATCGTCCCCTGACCGGACACCTCGAAGTGGAAGAAACCACCTCCCGGGATGCCGGGACTCTCGATACGTTTGATCTCGGTGTGCAGGGAGCTGTCAAACGCCAGGATGTTCTTCGCGTTGATGCACAGCGACTGGCCGTTGAGCTCGACGATGTGCAGGTCGCCGGCGTCCTGGGCGAGGAAGACCTCGCCGCGGCCCTTACACGTCATGAGTTTGAGGCCCTGACCGGTGAGCTTGTTCTCGAGCAACCCGCGCAGGCCGGAACTTTTGTAGTCGAAGTCGACGTCGCCCTGGTAGGCGACCATCGACCCGCGCAGGGCAAGGACGTCCGGCCCCTGACCGAGAGTGACCCTGACCAGCTTGCCGTTCTGCTGTGTCCAGCGACCGGCCGCGGGGACCTCCCGGTAGGGGCTCAGGCTGTTCATTGCGCCCGGCACCACCGGTTGGATCTGGGACGGCAGGATCTCGGTCGGCCCGAATCCGCCGGGTACCTGCTGGCCGTGTCCAGGTGCCTGCGGAGGCGGGACGACTCCGGCGCCACCGGGCTGGCCGTACCCGGCGGCGGGCTGCGCATAGCCGGGCTGCGGCTGCCCATAACCTGGCTGCGGCTGCCCGTAACCCGGCTGAGGCTGTTCGTAACCCGGTTGCACCGGTTGCGGGTGACTGTAGCCCGGCTGTGCCGGCGGGGATGCAACCGGCTGGGTATGGAGCGGTGCCGGTGGTGGTGCCGGCGGAACGGGCGGCGGCGCCGCGGGTGGGGGCGACGCCTGGGTCCGGGTAGCGCCTGCCGGCGGGCCGAACCCGCTGGGCGCGGCCGGCGCGGGCTGCGGCGGGGGTGATGTGTCCTCCACCTCGCCGCCGAAGGAGCGGATCAGCCCCGCAAGCCCGCCAGCGAAGCCCTGCCCGACGGCGGCAACCCTCCAGACACCCTTGCGGTAGAGATCGCCGATGATGACGGCGCGTTCGTTGGTGAAGTCCGCGCCGGTGAACCCGTAGCGCAGGACCTCGGTACCGCCGACGACGATCCGGAAATAGCCGGCGGAGATCTGCGACGCCGCTCCCGCACCGTCGATTGCCGCGCAGAACGACAGCTTGTGGATGCTTGCCGGTACCTTATCCAACGTCACTCGGAATGACTGGGTGTCACCGGCCTGTTCGCCCAGGAGCTGGACCGATCCCTCGGGTGACTTCGGCTGGTTGAAGAAGACGAAGTAGCGATCGTCGGACAGCTTGTCGTCCGCGTCCAGACCGAAGCAGGAGACGTCCCAGGCGAGGCCGGGGGCGGTCAGGGCAATCCCTACGTAGAGGTCGGTGCCCGGGGTGACCGCGGACAGCTGGCTCTTCTGCCCCCGGTTGAACTGTTGGACCACCGCACTCCCCTTCGCCCTTCACCCGTCACGTCGATCTGCCCCGACGTCGGGCGCCCGGGACGGACGCGGACCCGCACGAAACCGGACTGCATGGGTTCTCGCTTCGCCGGAGGCGTCTAGAAAACTAGCAGCCCAGCCGGGACCGGTTCGACGGCCCATAACGGTCGCGGTGCTGTCAGCCAGCGGACACCGCGGGTACTCGGCCGGCGGCACCACGGGCACTGGGCCGGCAGGTGCCACGGGGACGGCACGGGCAGCACGGGCAGCACGGACACCCAAGCGGCGGACGGCCGCGCCTCGGCGTAACCAGGTCGCGCGCCGGCTCTCGACGGCGTTCACTGGAGTCATGCGGTATGTCGATGGAGTAACAACAAAGAAGAAGATCTCCGTAATCGGGCTGGGGACCTGGCAGTTCGGCTCCCGGGAGTGGGGCTACGGCGCGGTTTACGCCGCCAGTGAGGCGCCGACGATCGTCCGGCGCGCGCTCGAGCTCGGTGTGACGCTCTTCGACACGGCTGAGGTGTACGGCTTCGGGCGCAGCGAGCGGATTCTCGGCTCCGCGCTCAGGGAAGCCGGCGCGCTCGAGACGTCCTTCGTCGCCACGAAGTTGTTCCCGGCGCTGCCGGTCGCACCGGTCGTCGAGCAGCGCGCGGTGGCCAGCGCCAACCGGCTCGGCGTCCGGCAGATCGACCTCTATCAGGTGCACCAGCCCCATCCCCTGCTGCGTGACACCACCACCATGCGGGGCATGGCCGCGCTGCAGCGGGTCGGCCTCGTCGACGCGGTCGGCGTCAGCAACTACTCGCTGGAGCGCTGGCAGGCGGCCGAGGAGGCGCTCGGTGCTGCGGTGCTGTCCAATCAGGTGGAGTTCAGCCTGCTACAGCCGCGGGCCGAAAGGGACCTGCTGCCCCACGCGGTGAAGAACGACCGGCTGATCATCGCTTACAGCCCGCTGGCGATGGGCGTGCTGTCCGGCCGGTACACCCGGGAACGCCGTCCGACCTCGTGGATACGCACGTCGCATCCGCTGTTCCTGCCGAGCAACCTGGACGCGGCGCGGCCGGTGCTCAACGTCCTGCGCGACGTCGCCGCGGCACACGACGCAAGCCCGGCACAGATCGCGCTGGCATGGGTGATCCGGCATCCGAACGTGGTGGCGATCCCCGGGGCCTCCAGCGTCGCCCAGCTGGAGAGCAACGTCGCCGCCGCCGACATCGAGCTGACCGACGAGGAGTACGGCGCGCTGAAGACCGCCTCTGACGCCTTCGAACCGACCGCCGGCGGACGGGCGAGAGCCGCCGCCATCCTGCGCGGATGGCCGCGCCGACGCTGACCGTCGGTCGGCAGGCGGCTGCGGTCAGCCCGTCAACGCTCCGGTCAGCCCGGACAACCGACGGGGGTCACGGCCGACCGGGGTCACGGCCGACCGGCGTCGCGGTCAGTCGGGATCCGGGGCGGATATGACGTGGAACGGCGGGCACACCGCCGAGGAGTGGTGCGCGGCTGCTTCCAGCGCGAGCTGCACCCGGTCCTGCGGGTCGAGATGCGCGCTGCCGTGCAGGGATCCCAGCGCGAACTCCTCGCCGCAGCCGACCGCGTCGTACAGGTCGATGCTCCGCCCGATCTGGAAGTCGGAGTCGATGCGGTACAACCGACCGCGGATACCTGCCAGGAACACCCCGCCGGCCTCTGATCCCGATTCGGTGCGTGTGTAGCCTCCCTCGCGTAGGCAGTCACGCACCGCGGAGATGAAGTCGGTGGCCATGAACCGGTCGACGTCCCATGTCTGGGGGGCGGGCGGGACCAGGCTGTACCTGAGGAGCTGTCCCATCCGGAACGACGAGGTGAAGCCCATGATGAACTCGCCGTTACGGAACACCTTGGTGTCAGCGCGGACCGTGATGGAGTAGCCGGCCACCCCGGCACTGTCACCACCAATAATCACCCTGCCGTCATGCTCAAGACCGACGATGCAGGTCACAAGAACGAATCGTATCGTCTCGATGCATGCGATGTCCGACAAGTGCCGCATGGACCCTCGGGGGGCACGTCCGCGGCCATGTCCGCATGGTGACGGTGAGCGGTTTACCTGCGACGCGCAGGCTCCCGCATGTCCTCGCCGGCAGGGCTGTCGGGGCCTGCCGTCCGCCCACCGTGGACGCAGATCCGCAGGACCTGTCGGCACGCTTGTCACCTGTCCCACGGTCTCCACGCTGGGCGTACTCGGCCAGGGGCGGCCGGTGAACCCCTCGGCGGCGCTGCGCCCACCCGTGGCTGTCCGCGGTATGACTCGGACGGCCGCGGGTCGCGGTAATCCTCGTGTGAGAGCGTAAGAACCCGCGGCGATGTTCGGCATCGGTCGGGATGTGCGGTGCCGGCATCGCGACGCCGGGCACGACGACAGACATGACGGCAGACACGATGACAGGTATGACAGGTATGAGGGGTGGGCAAGGCGCGTGGGCATAAAGCGGATGATGGCGCGGCTGGGAGTGGGCAACGCCGACGTCGAAACAGTCCTGGACCGCTCCGAGGTCCTTCCCGGCGGGCTGGTCACCGGGACCGTGACCGTCAGGGGTGGCAAGGTCGACCAGGAGATCAACGAGGTGCGGGTCGCGCTCGAGGCCACCGTCGAGGTCGAGACCGACGACTCCACCTGGTACGAGAACGTCAGCTTCGGTACCCGCAGCATCGGCGGGAAGTTCACCGTCGCCGCCAACCAGGAAACCGGCGAACGGTTCGAGCTGCCGGTCCCCTGGCAGACCCCGATCACCGACGTGGGCGGCTGGCACCTGCACGGCATGAAGATCGGTGTGAAGACCACGGTGGACATTCCGGGAGCGGTCGACCCCGGCGACCTCGACCCGGTGAACGTGCACCCGCTGCCCGTTCAGGAGGCGGTACTCGCCGCGCTCGGCGACCTCGGTTTCCGGTTCCACTCCGCGGACGTGGAAAAGGGCCGGCTGTCCGGCTCGGACCTCCCCTTCTACCAGGAGATCGAGCTGCATCCGGGCGGAGAGTACGCCCGCCGTATCAAGGAACTGGAAGTGACGTTCCTGGTCGACCCGTCCGGCATGGACGTGGTGTTGGAGGCCGACCGGCGCGGCGGGCTGCTGCACTCCGGTGGGGACGCGCTCAGCCGCTTGCGGGTCGGCCACCACGACACCGACCGCCACCATCTCGCCGGCCTGCTGCACGAACAGCTCCAGCATCTGGGCGCCCGCCGCGGCTGGTTCTAAGGGCCTGCCTGGTGGATCTTCAATCGCACGGATCGGCCAATATCCACCAGACAGACCATGGAAGGCGTCCGGGAATCGTCGTCCATGACGTGTTCCAGGACGTGTTCGAGAATCGCCGTGCAAGCAACGGGCCGCGTCCGGGTAATTCCTGGCAGGGCCCGCGACTTCCTGCTCACAGCGGATGATGTGTATCGGCCCGGCCGAGAACGCGCAGGGTTCGGTGCGCAGCATCCGGAGGCAGTGCTCCCGGGGAGGGCGCGCCCGATCAGGAGCCGAGGTTGCGGACGGACCGGCAAAGCCGGTCCGTCCGGTCCGTTCCAGGTCGATGGATGGCGAGACGGGGGAGGCCCGGATAGTGATGTTCTATTCGAGCCGCCGGCAACACGCCCGGACGCGGCGAACCGCGCAGCTCCTCCCCCGGGCGCAGTCCATACTGCGCGAGTCCATACTGCGCGAGGTTTCGTCGGTCGGCCGCAAGTTACACGCCCGCTGGTACGCCTCCGGCACGGCCTGGTGTTCCGGAGGGGTTCGCCTGGCCTCCCGGCATCCGGTGTTCACCGCAATGCTGGCGGCGGCGGCCGTCGTACGTCTCACGGCGGTCATCGGCTACGTGCCCGCCCTGTGGTTCAACGACAGCTTCGAATACCTCGGTGTGGCATTACGACCGCAGCCGTACGTGGTCCGGCCGTCGGGCTACAGCTTCTTCCTGATGGTGCTGGAACCGTTCCACAGTTTCCGGCTCGTCGTCGTCGTCCAGCATCTTCTGGGCCTGGCCGTCGCCGTCATGATCTACGCGCTGCTCCGCCGGTACGACATGCCCGGCTGGCTTGCCGCCCTCGCCACCGTCCCGCAGCTCTTCGACGGATATCAGATCCAGGTCGAACACATGGTGATGGCCGAGACGCTGTTCACCGTCCTGGCGGTGGCAGCTGTCGTGACCCTGCTGTGGTGGCGCCGGCCGCCCACGATCGCCGCCCTGGCCGCGGGCGGGCTGCTGGCAGGGGCGACCCTGACCCGCACGGTCGGCCTTCCACTGGCGGTGGTGGCGGGCCTCTGGCTGCTGGCCCGCCGTCCCGGGTGGCGACCCGTACTCGCCTTCTGCCTGACCCTGCTCATACCGCTGGGCTGCTACGGCGTCTGGTTCCAGACGGTGCACGGGCAGGTCGGCATCGTCGGAAGCGACGGAGTCTTCCTCTATTCCCGGACGACCTCGTTCGTGGACTGTGCCCGGACGCACCCGCCGGCCGACCTGGCGGTTCTCTGCCCGCGAGAACGGCTCGACGCGCGCCAGCCGCCGTCGAACTACATCTGGCACACCGACACGCCGTTACATGGTATTCCCGGTGCCGTTTTCAGCCCGGCGAAGGAATCGCTGGCCGGAAGGTTCGCCCGGCGGGCCGTCGTGACGCAGCCGCTGGACTACGCCGGTATCGTGCTACGGGACTTCTCCCGGACGTTCGGGCCGCGGCTGACCGACTACCCGAATGCGGGCATGGTGCGTCCCTTCGTGTTTCACGTTCCACCCGACCCGGTCCCCGATCGGACCTTCATTCCCGGTGGCAGCAGTCCCGAGGACGTCCGCGCCTACGAACACGGCGACGGTGCGCACCGCCTGCACCAGCCGTTCGCCACCTGGTTGGAGGTTTATCAGCGTCGGGTGGCCGTCCCCGGGCCGGTACTGGGCCTGCTGCTGTTCGGCGCCGTCCTGGGAATCGCAATGGCGGGTCGCTACCGTGCCCAGCTGCGTACGCCGCTTTCGCTGATCACCGCCGCCGGTCTGACGTTGCTGGCCATACCGCCGTTGACGGCCGGCTTCGATCACCGTTATGTCCTGCCCGCACTGACGTTCCTGGGAGCCGGAGCGGGGCTGGGCTTTCGGATACTCGCGACGGGGGCCAGCAGGCCGAAGGCGGCGCGATCATGTTTTTCGCGACGCCAGAGGCCGGAGTCCCCCGGCCACTACGAGGTGGATCCGTGCCGTTAGTCGATCTTTCTCGCGTGGCCGCGGCGCTGCCCAACTACACGTTGGGTGAAGAGCTCGGAAGCGGCGGGCATGGTCTGGTCCTCGCCGGACACCACCAGGGCCTCGGCCGAGACGTGGCGATCAAGATCCTGCCCGGGATGACGGACCCCGACGTCCCCACCGCCTTCACGACCGAGGCCCGTCTGCTGGCCGGGCTCGACCACCCGCACATCGTCCGGATCTATGACTATGTCGAGCACGACGGCCTGTGCCTTCTCATCATGGAACTGCTCTCCGGAGGAACCCTGACCCGCCGGCACCGGACGCTGTCCGCCGAGGATGCCTGCGCCGCGGGGCTGGCCATCGCCGAGGCACTGGACTGCGCCCACAGCAAGAGCGTGCTGCACCGCGACATCAAGCCCGACAACGTGCTGTTCTCGGGCAACGGCCTGCTGAAGGTCACCGACTTCAGCATTGCGAAAATCTTCGACGCCACCACGGTCACCGCCAACACGATCGTCGGTACGCCGAGATACATGGCACCCGAACAGCTCGACGGCGGTCGCCTCAGCCCGGCCACCGACCTGTACGCGCTGGGAATCGTCCTTTACGAGATGCTCGCCGACGCTCCGCCGTTCAACCCGGAACTGCCCCTGATGGCGCTGATCCGCCAGAAGGTCGACCTCCCCACGCTGCCCCCCGCGGGCGTTCCCGAATCCGTGGCGGAGATCCTCATGCGCACCCTTGACCGGGACCCGGCGCTACGGCATCCCACAGCCCGGGCCTTCGCCCTCGACCTCGCCCGCGCCGCCGCCCGCGCGTACGGCCCGCGCTGGACCAGCCGCTGCGCGATCAGCCTGCACGTCGCCGACGACGTCCGCGAGGCCGCACGGTACCCGGCGGGAGCGGGAAGGGTGTCCGGACTCGCCGGCGGACAGGCCGTTGCGGCGCCGCCGGGCCGGACGGCGCCGCCCCCACCGGACAGCCGGCAGGCCCCGGGGCGGACACCGACACCGGTGCCGATTTCGGTGCCGGCACCGATACCGGCACCGGGCATCGGTCGCACCACTGACCGGCGGGTCGACCGGCACATTGACCAGCGGGCGGACCAGCACATCGACCAGGACGGCGACCAGGACGGCGAAGTGACCGCACGGCGTGTGCTCGTGCCCGAGCCGATCGCCCCGAAACCGGCGGACGGCGCCCGCCGCCGGCGGCGTCGACGGGTCGTCGCCGCCGGCGTAGCCGTCTGGGCGGTCATCGTCGTGGTCATCGCTTTGCTGATCAGCCGATCGTCGCGACCAAGCATGATCATAACGGCTGCCGGCACCGGCGTCGCCGGCTTCTCCGGCGACAACGGGCCAGCCACCGCGGCCCAACTGAGCAAGCCGGACGATCCGATGGTGGACAACACCGGCGCTGTCTACTTCGCCGACACCGGCAACAACCGCATCCGCCGCATCGGCACCGACGGCGTCATCACCACCGTCGCCGGCACCGGTACATACGGTTTCTCCGGCGACAACGGACCCGCCGCCCAGGCCCACTTCGCCACTCCCACGGACGTGGCCCGGGACAGGGCCGGCAACCTGTACATTGCCGACACCGACAACAACCGCATCCGCCGCATCAACGTCGCCGGAACCGTCACCACCGTCGCCGGCAGCGGGGTGACCGGCTACTCCGGCGACAACGGACCAGCCACCGCAGCCCAGCTGACGAAACCGACCGGCGTCATGGTGGACGCCGGCGGCAACCTGTACATCACCGACACCGGCAACCACAGCATCCGCCGCATAGGCACCAACGATGTCATCACCACCGTCGCCGGCACCGGGGTAGCCGGCTACTCCGGCGACAACGGACCAGCCACCGCAGCCCACCTGGCAAAGCCCGGTGGCATGGCAGTGGACACGGCCGGCAACCTGTACATTGCCGACAACGACAACAACCGGGTACGCCGCATCAGCACCGACGGCGTCATCACCACCGTCGCCGGCACCGGGGTAGCCGGCTATTCCGGAGACAACGGACCAGCCACCGCAGCCCACCTGGCGAATCCGGGCAGTGTTGCGACAGCCGGCGACGGCCGCATCTACATCGCTGACACCGACAACAACCGGGTACGCCGCATCGGCACCGACGGCGTCATCACCACCGTCGCCGGCAGCGGGGTGGCCGGCTACTCCGGCGACAACGGACCAGCCACCGCAGCCCACCTGTGCGATCCCAACGGCCTGGGCCTGGACGTCACGGGCCACCTCTACATCACCGACAACTGCAACGACCGGATACGCCGGGTGACGATAGACGACTAGGACGATCGGGACGACCGGTCCCGGCAACGCCGGGACAGCCCCACCCCGAGGATGGCCCCACCCCGGGGATGGCCGTATCGTCCCGGACCGTGTCCTCCCCTGCTGGATCCAGCCCCACCGGCCGTGGGACCCCTGATTTCGTCCGGGTTCACGGCGGCGCGTTCCTGCTCGCCGGCAGACGCTTCCGCTTCTGCGGCACCAACAACTACTACCTGCATTACAAGAGCCGGCGCATGACCGACAGCGTGCTGAGCGACGCCGCGACGATGGGCCTGCGGGTGGTCCGCTGCTGGGGCTTCCTCGACGGCGCTGCGGCAGATGGCGTGGTGTTGCAGCCGGAACCGTTCAGATATGACGAGGACGGTTTCGAGCACCTGGACTACGCCGTCTTCAGGGCCGGGCAGCTAGGGCTGCGGCTGGTGATTGTCCTGGCGAACAACTGGGGCGACTTCGGGGGGATCCCACAGTACGCCGCATGGTTCTCCGCCGAACACGACGACTTCTTCCACCGCCGCACCATCAGGAAGTGCTACAAGGCCTGGGTGAAGCACGTGATCAGCCGGCGGAACCGGTACACGGGCGTGCCGTACGACTCCGAGCCGGCGGTCATGACCTGGGAGCTGGCCAATGAGCCCCGCTGCCCGTCCGACCCGTCCGGGGACACGCTGGTCGCCTGGGCCGACGAGATGAGCCAACATGTCAAGCGGCTGGCGCCCCGCCAGCTGGTCGCGGTCGGCGACGAAGGTTTCTACGGCCGTGCCGGCGCGGCCGACCACCCCTATTCCAACCGCGAGGGGGTGGCCTGGCATCGACTCGTCCGGCTGCCCGCGATCGATTACGGAACATTTCATCTCCATCCCCAGCAATGGGGTGAAAAATCGCCGGACTGGGGCGTCCGATGGATTCACGACCACCTCCGTGACGCCGCCGACGCCGGGGTGCCGGCGGTGCTGGAGGAATTCTCCTGGCGGGACGACGAGGCCGCCCGCAACACGGTCTACGCGGCCTGGACGGCCGAGGTCGAAGGCCGCGACGGCGACGGCGACCAGTTCTGGCTCCTCACCGGGCGCAATGACGACGGCTCCCACTACCCCGACTACGACGGCCTCCGCGTGATCCACCCGTCGAGTACCGCCGCACTTTTCACCGAGCACGCCAGACGGATGTCTCAGGGTGGTCGGGAGTTCCCGTCCCAACCGGAGTAAAACCCGACCGGGACGGGCTCCACCGGCGACAACGGAATCACCACGAAGCGCTACTGTCGACCCTGAACGGCACGCGCATCGAGACCGCCGGTAGGCTACGGCCGCCGTCGGCAACAGCAACCGTCGCCTACGGGATACACCCGCTCCGGTCCGGCTGGCGTATTGTTTCGGGGACCGTGATCAGTACTCCTGTGGGGGGAGCCGCGTGACCACGTCCGAGCATCTCATGCGCCGGGAATCCTTGGATTGGGCCACCGCCGTCGAGCACGACACGATGCCGCTGGCCAAATCCCGGCAGCGGTGGGTATGGCGGCCCGGTTTCAGCTCGTTTCTGATCGGCTTCATGGCGTTCGGCGCCTTCGGATGGTGGGCCTGGGCCCGCGACCCCGATTTCGGCTTCATGGGCTGGATAGCCGCGGTGGTCTGGACACTGCCCATCACAAACACCGTCATCGGTATGTACGGGAGCGTGCTCACGGCCGTTCGGCTGCGCCGCAACCGCAAACTGCCGGTCAGCGCGGCAATCGTCCACAATCCGCTGATCGTGGTCGTCCCGACCGTGGGACGCCACGACACCTACCCCGCCCTCGAGCGGGTGGTTCGCTCCTTCTGCCGGTATCTGCCGGACTACTTCCCGTACCTGCGGGTGGACGTGGTCGTCGAGGAGGGCTGTGCGGCCTATGACCAGATCGCCGCGCTGGCGGCGACGGACCACCTGATCCGCGTCGTCACCGTGCCCCGCGGCTACCGCACCCCGGGCGGCACCCGTTTCAAGGCCCGCGCGAACCACTACGCCCACGAGCTGCGCTACGCCGAGGGGGAGGCCAGGGGGGACGTGTGGGTGCTGCACATGGACGACGACACCGGCGTCGGTCCCGACACCGCCGAGGCCCTGGCCCGGTTCCTCAACGCCCAGTGGCTGGCCGGGGCGCACGCCCGCCACCTCGCGCAGGGAGTCCTGAGCTACCCGCGAGAACACGCGGTGAGCAAGCTGACGTGGCTGGCCGACGCGGTCCGCCCGGGGTGCGACATCAGCCTGTTCGCGGCCACCACCGGCCGCGGCATGCCGCGCGCCGGACTGCACGGGGAGCTGCTGCTGGTCCGGGCGTCGGTGGAGGCGGCGACCGGCTGGGACTTCGGCCCCCAGGCCATCGTCGAGGACGCCCAGTTCGCCCTGCTCTTCTGCGGTCGCCACCCCGGTGGCAGCGACTGGTTCCCCGGACGTTCCTACGGCGCGTCCCCGGCCACCGTGGCCGACTTCGTCCGGCAGCGGGAACGCTGGTCCTGGGGGCTGTTCCGGCTGGCGGCCAACCGCACCGTCCCGTTGCGCCACCGGCTGCTTCTCCTGCACAACGTGCTGATCTGGGCATGTGGACCGATCCAGCACCTGGGATTAATCGTCCTGGTCGGTGCGCTGCTCGGGGACACCGACACCACCCCGGTCAGCGCCGTGCTGCTGCCCATCTGGGCGTCCAACATGGCCTACAGCATCTGGCTCTACTGGGAGGGCCTGAAGATCAACGCAGGGGCTTCGGAGCACCCCCGGCGCCGGTGGTGGGAACCGCCGTGCCTGCTGCTGTTGATTCCGGTCTTCTCCCTACTGGAAGCGATCGCGGTGTTCCGGGGGCTGGTCCGCTTCCTGCGCAACGGCGAATCCACCTTCAACGTGATCGCGAAACCGATGTGATCAGGTTGGACACGGCCGGCATGACGCTGGTCGCCATACTTGTCATGCTCACCGCGGGCACCGGCTGCGCCGCCGTACCGCAGGAACGCACGCCCGCCTTCCGGCCGGCCGCGCCGCAGACGGCGCCCGCGGCGGACGGCGTCCCAAGCCGGGCCTCAGGCGCAGAGCACCCGAGCCCGGCCTCCGCCTCGGCTCCGGGCTCGGGCCCCGCGGTCGCCTACCCCTGGCATCCCGGGCGGCCCGAACTCGGCGTCCAGGTCTACTGGGACGACAATCCCAGCGACTCCGTCGAACTGATCCGCCTCAAGGCACGACAGATCGTCGACTACGTCGTCGACCTGGAAGCCAACGCGATCTGCGTTTCCTTCCCCTTCTTCACCGACACGGCCAGGTCCAACGCCGTCCACGGCGCCCGGAGCACCCCCACACCGGAGCGGCTGGGCATCCTCCTGGACGAGGCCAAGCACTCCGGCCTGCGCGTCACCCTACGTCCGACACTCGACGAACGGAACCTGACCGCCGCCAACCGGCTGGACTGGCGTGGAACGATCAGGCCGGTCGAGCGGAATGCCTGGTTCGCCTCCTATCGCCGCTTCCTCACGCCCTACCTGGCCCTCGCCGAGCGGACCGGCGTCGCCACAGTGGTGATCGGTACGGAACTCAACTCCCTGGAAGGCGACCCGCACTGGGCGGATCTGGCCGCATACGCCCGGACCCTGTTCAGCGGCGAGACCGGGTACGCGTTCAACTGGGACGTGTTCGTGCACACCACGGTCCGGATGCCGGTGGACCGGGTCGGCGTGGACGCCTACCCGGAACTGCCGTTGCCCGACGACGCCTCCGTGGAGGAACTGGCCGCGGGCTGGAACGCCTGGTTGGACCGCCGGGCCCGCGGCACCATACCCGGCCTGTTGCTGTATGAGGTGGGCGCTCCTGCCCAGGACGGCATCTACCGGCATCCGGCCAATCCGAACAACGGTGGCCCGGTCAACGAGGTCGTCCAGCAACGCTGGTTCGCCGCCGCCTGCCGGATGGCGCGGGAACGTGCTCTGGCCGGCCTGTACTGGTGGCGGGTGGACTTCCACGTTGATCCCAGTACCGTCGACCCGCTGCGGGACCGGCACGAGTCGTTCGCCGGCAGGGCTGCCGAACAGACGATCCGGGACTGCTTCTCGACCTGGAGGGCGGTACGCTGACCCTTCCCCCGTCACGTGCCGTCATCGGTGTGTTCGGTCTTGCGGTACTCGCGGTGATGCTGCAGAGCACCGGAGGATTCCGCGCGGAGCTGCTCGGGCCGGATCTGGTGCTGGCCGCCACCGGCTACCTGACCACCCGCACCCTGCTGGGTGCCGCATGGTCACGCCTGGACGGCAGGCTCCGCTCAGCAGCCCAGGAACTTGGGCCTCCGGCAGCGCGAGAAAAACATGATCGCGCTGCCTTCGGCCTGGGCACCGCATACCGCGACCACTTCAAGCAGCGGGTTCCGCTGCTGCTGTTCACCCTCGCCGCGACCATGGGGCTTGCCGTGGCGCTCAGCCCGCCCGGCCAGGCCCGGCAGCTCGGCCCGCAGGCTGTTGCCGGTCTGGCGCAGCTGGGGAACTGGTTCGACCTCGTAGCGCGGGGCCAGCTCACCGGCGCCGACGGCAACTGGTACGCCGACCGTCCCGCCCAGGTGGACCCGCTGGGTCTGCTGTGGTTGCTGAGCCTGGTCGAACAGTTCGCCGTCGCGGGACCGCTGCTGCTGGCCGGCGCGTGGTGGATCGCCCGGCGGATCGGACGGCCAGCGCGGACGGGCTGGACGGCCTGGCTGACCGCGGCCGTCACCGCGCTGCTTGCCGCCGGCGCCTGCCTGGTCGGTCCGGCCCGGACCGCCGCAGGCGCGGACCTGCCCGAACTGGCCCTGGGCAGCCACGTCCGGGTAGCCGAATGGCTGCTGGGCGCCACGGCGGCCGCGGTGGTGGTGGCCATGCAGGTCCGGACAGCGCAGGTCCGGACGGCGACCAGCAGCCCCGGCGACTCCACCCCGGCGACGAGCGGCTCTGCCGGCGCCACCCCGGCCCGGGGGTTCTGGTGGGCGACGTCAGCCGGGACGGTCGCGCTGGCCGTGCTGGTCACCGGCGGGATTGTCGCCACCGCGCATCCCGCCGACTGGCTGCGTAACGGGGGGCCTGCCGTCGCCGCCGGCGCGGGCGCACTGCTGCTGGCCAGCGTGGACCGTCCGGCGGCACCGGCCCGCCGCAGCCCGCTGCAGTGGCTGTT
>NZ_CAAAFT010000352.1:17719-18548 GCF_900634765.1 Candidatus Protofrankia californiensis
CTGCTGGCCAGCGTGGACCGTCCGGCGGCACCGGCCCGCCGCAGCCCGCTGCAGTGGCTGTTCGGCCGGGGCGCGCCGGTGGAGCTGGGCGGGATGGCCTACCCGTTCCTGCTCCTGCACCTGCCGGTGTTCTGGGCGTTGGCGTCCGCCTTCCCGCGGGTGCGGCCGCATGCCCTGCTGGTGGTCGGTGGCGGGTTGGCCGCGCTCCTCGGGCTGCTGCTGCAGGACGCGGTGGTCGGCCGGCTGCGGCTGCGCCGGTGGCGGCTGGGGCGGACCGCCTCGGTACTGCTGGTGTCCTACACCGCCGTCGCGGCCGGCGGCCTGTGGCTGCCCGCCCTGGCCGAGCAGCGGCTACGGGCGGGCACGGGACCAGTGGTGCTGGTGCTGGGCGGGTCGTTCGCCGGTGATCTGGCTGCCGCGGTCGGCCGGCACGGCTCCGGCCGCTACCCGGTGGTGGACCGCTCACTGCCCGGCTGCGGGCTGTTCCCGGTGGCGCCACCCGCGACACCGCAGGCCCACGTCAGCGCTGACGCCCAGCTACCGGTGTCGGCGCGGGCACCGGCGGCGCCGGCGGAGAACTGCGTGCGCTGGGACCGGTACTGGCGCTCCCAGATCGCCGCCAGCCATCCCGACGTCCTGATGGTCGACCTGAGCGGGGACGCGGCAGCGCGGCCGGACCGCGCCACGGTCGTCTCCCCCTGCGACGTCGGCTACCGGCAGATCTACCGGGAGCGGTTGGCCGCGGCCGCGCACCTGTGGGAGCAGCAGGCCCCCGGCCGGCCGGTGCTGCTGGCCAACAGCCGCAGCAGCACCGGGGACACCGACGCCC
>NZ_CAAAFT010000352.1:18588-22284 GCF_900634765.1 Candidatus Protofrankia californiensis
CACCTGTGGGAGCAGCAGGCCCCCGGCCGGCCGGTGCTGCTGGCCAACAGCCGCAGCAGCACCGGGGACACCGACGCCCAGTCCAGCCGCTGCTACAACGCGCTGGTCGCCGAGGCCGCCGGCAGGTATCCGCAGGTCCTGCTGCTGGACGTCGACGCCGCGCTGTGCCGGGGGGACCAGTGCTGGACCCGCACCGCCTCCGGTGGCCCGTTCTACGTCGACGCCGTCCACCTGACCGCATCCGGCATGCACCAGCTCGCCCCCTGGCTGGAAACGACGATCGGCAGGGCGCTGACGGCAGCGACGGCTCCCGCAGGCGGAGCCGGCACGAAGGGAACTGGCACGGAGGGAACTGGTACGGGGGGAGCCGACAGCACGACCCCGGTGCGCGCGGGCCGGTGACCAGGCACGACGATTACCACGCCCGGAGGACAATCGTCCAAGGAACGACTATCCGAACAACAATCGCCCGGAAGATCACCCGAAAGGTGGTGTCCCGGGGCACGATGACGGCTGTGACAAACCGGTGGAGGCGGACGTGACGGGCGCGAACAGCTCCTTCGAGAGCATGTGTGACGCCCTGACGCCGCAGGACCCGCGGACGATCGGCCCCTACCGCCTGCTCGGCCGGCTCGGCAGCGGCGGGATGGGCCGGGTGTACCTGGGCCAGTCCCGCTCCGGGCTGCTGGTCGCGGTCAAGACGGTGCGCGCCGACATGCTGGAGGAGCCCGGCTTCCGGGCGCGTTTCGCCCGGGAGGCCACGGCGGCCCGGCAGGTCAGCGGCGTGTACACGGCCTCCCTGGTGGACGCGGACGCCAACGCCGCGATGCCGTGGCTGGCCATCGCCTACGTTCCCGCGCCGTCCCTGTTCTGGCTGATACGCCAGGCCGGCCCGCTGCCGGTCAACGCGGTGTTATGGCTGGCGGCCGGGATCGCCGAGGCGTTGGACTCCATCCACCGGGTGGGTCTGATCCACCGGGACCTCAAGCCGTCGAACGTGCTGGTGACCCGGGAGAACCCCAAGGTGATCGACTTCGGGCTGGTCCGGTCGTCGGTCAGCAGCGCGCAGATCACCCAAGCCGTGATCGGGACACCGCACTACATGTCCCCGGAACAGGCTCTGGACACCGCGTCGGTGGCCCCGGCCACCGACGTGTACTCCCTCGGCGCCACCCTGCTGTTCGCGGCAACCGGCCGCACCGCCTATACCGGCGACACACCGGTCAACGTGCTGGCCCAGCTGCTGTCCCGGCCACCGGACCTGTCCATGCTCCCCCCGGAGCTCACCGACGTGATCCGCCGCTGCATGCAACGCGATCCGGCGCGGCGGCCCACCCCGAACCGTCTGCTGGAGGAGATCGACGGACGCTGGCAGGAGGCGCCGACCGGCTTCGGTGCGAAGCACTGGCTGCCACCCGCCGTCTACGACCTGGTGGACGCCTACGAACGCGGACACCGCCCGGACGCCCGGGACCGACTCTCCGGCCCGTCCAGCCCTGGTGGGCAGTCACCCGAAGCGCAGGCAGGTAAGGCACAGGCGCGGGCCGAGGCAGGCCAAGCCGAGGCAGGCAGGGCCGAGGCAGGCAGGGCGCAGCGCGACGCCGACCGGGACAGCACGACCCTGACCAGGATGGCGCCGGGGCCACGGGTGCGATCCGAGCCGCCGCCCACCCCCCGGGAGCCGATCTCCACCCCGTCGGGGCAGCGGTCCCCGCTGATCGCACCAACGCCGCCGCTACCACTGGAGCAGATGCTGCCGGGCGACCGTACCGGCCGGGGGCGTACAGGTCATGCCGACCACGAACATGCCGGTCGTGCCGACCAGGAACATGCCGGTGACCGGCCCGCACCCGCGCGGCCGCACAGGCGGACCCTGCTGCGAGCGGCAGGCGGCGTCGCGGTCGCCGCGGCGGCCGGGGCGGGCACGTGGGGCGGCCTGCGGCTGCTCGGCTCCAGCGGCAGCGACGGCCCACGGCCGTGGGTGTTCACCACTGGTGAGGAGGTCTACTCCTCCCCCGCGGTCGAGGCAGGCGTGGTCTACATCGGCAGCAACGACCGCCATCTGTACGCTATCGACGCGGTCACGGGCCTCGAACGTTGGCGATACCAGACCGGCGATGCGGTGACATCGTCTCCGGCGGTCGCCGACGGCACGGTCTACGTCGGCTGCAACGACACCTACCTGCACGCGGTGAACACCGCGACCGGGCTGCGGCGCTGGCGGTTCGACACCGGGGCGGCGATGCACTCCTCCCCGACCGTGGTCGACGAGCTGGTCTACATCGGATGCCGCGACCACAATCTGTATGCGGTCGACACGGTCACGGGCCTCGAACGCTGGCGCTTCACCGGCGGCGACTGGTTCAACTCGTCACCGGCGGTCATCGGTGGCGGGGTGTACGTCGGCTGCCGTGACCACAACATCTACGGTCTGGATGTCCGCAACGGAAAGGAACGCTGGCGTCACGCCACCGGCAGTACCGTCGACTCCTCACCCACCGTGTCCGGCGGCATGCTGTGGATCGGCGCCGACGACCACAACGTCTACGCCCTGAAGACCACGGACGGAACACCGACCTGGCAGTTCACCGCGCAGAACGGCGTAGTCTCCATACCTACGGTGGTGGACCAGGTGCTGTACGTGGGCAGCGACGACGGCAACCTGTACGCGTTGGACGCGGGCACCGGCCGGGTCCGCTGGCGGTTCCCCACCGGCAACGGCATCCGTTCCTCACCCACCGTGGCGGGTGATCTGGTCTACGTGGGCAGCCGGGACCGCTATGTGTACGCCGTGGACATCGTCACCGGTGAGCTGCGCTGGAAGTTCGCCACGCGGGGACCGATAGACGACTCCTCACCGGTAGTCGCGGACGGCCTGCTCTACATCGGCGGTCTGGACCACAACGTCTACGCGCTGGACGCGGCCACCGGCGCCGGAGCGTGACCACGACCACGACCACGGACAGTAGCAGCGTGCCGGACTGCGCATCCTGACCGCGCCGGTTGAGATCGTCTCCGGCAACTCGGGTATAGCGGGACGGACGGGGGTACCTTCAAGATAGTTGAACGCTCAACAGAACAGCGTTCGGCGGGACAGCGCTCCACAGAACCAGGCGTCGAGCCGCCCGAGGAGAAGATCATGGGCATCCACCGCCTCAACCACGTCGTCCTTTACGTCCGTGATGTCGCGCGTACCACCGCCTTCTACACCGACGTCCTGGACTTCCGGGTGACGATCTCGATGCCAGGCAGGGCCGCGTTCCTGCAGGCGCCGGACTCCACCAACGACCACGACATCGGCCTGTTCCAGCTCGGCGCGGACGCCGGTGACTCGCCGGCGGGCCGGTCGACCGTGGGCATGTACCACATTGCCTGGGAGGTCGGCACCCTGACCGACCTCGAGGATGCCGCGCGCCGGCTGACCGAGGCCGGGGCGCTGGTCGGCGCCTCCGACCACGGCACCACCAAGAGCCTGTACGCCCACGACCCCGACGGCCTGGAGTTCGAGGTCGTCTGGCTGATCCCCGCGCACCTGCTCGACGACACCGCGATCACCTCCGGCCGCACCGGCGTCCGGCCCCTGGACATCGCCAGGGAGAAGGCACGCTACGGCGCCGACACCCGCGGCGGCCTCGGGGTCTCCGTCCCCCTCGGCGTCACGGTCTGACCTGACACCCGTCGGACGGACCCGGTAAC
>NZ_CAAAFT010000353.1:0-980 GCF_900634765.1 Candidatus Protofrankia californiensis
CCGGGCAACCACGTGGAGATCGTCAGACGACCTCGTGGAGGTCCGCCCGGGCCGTCAGCGGCTCGGCCCCCGACGCCTGCAGGGCCGGTCCGGCCAGATGGCTGCTGAGCAGATGGGCACCGACCCACTCGACGGTCTCCCGGACGAACAGTGTCCGGTTCGCCAGGCCCGCGATCTCATGCCCCTCGTCCTCGAAGAGCAGGTACCGGCAGTCCACCCCCCGCGCGGACGCGGCGGCGACCGCCTGCTCGGCCTCGCTGACGGGAACATTGGTGTCGTTGGCGCCGTGGACGACCAGCAACGGCGCGCTCACGCGGTCCATGCGGTGCAGCGGTGACAGTTCCCGCAGCAGGTCGGCGTCGGCCACCGGATCGCCGTACTTGGTCACGGCCGCGCCGGCGATCCACGGTTCGGTGCGGGCGTAGAAGCTGGCGAAGTCCACCATCCCGCAGATGTCCACGCCCACACCGAACAGCTCCGGGTAGGTGACCAGCGCCGCCAGCGTCAGATAACCCCCGTAGGAGCGGCCCGCGACCCCGATCCGCCCGCCGTCACCGAGACCGGCGTCCACCAGATAGCGGACACAGGACGCGACGTCGGCGATGCCGTCGAAACGGCGACGGTGGTTGTCCGCGTCGCTGAACGCACGGCCGTAGCCCGTGGATCCTCGCACGTTCGGCGCGAACACGGCGATCCCGCGGGCCACCAGAGCCTGGAACAGCGGGTTGAACACAGGACGTTCCTGCGCCTCCGGACCGCCGTGGAAGAACAGCAGGGTCGGGTGCGGAGCCTGCTGGCCGTACGGCCGGTACAGCCAGCCGGACAGCTCCAGACCGTCATGGGCGGCGAACCTGTGCAGCACCGGCCGGACGAGCCGGGTCTGCGGCTGCGCCGTGCCGGCAACCCGGTCGCCGTTCTGGTCGGTGGCGAGGTCGGTGGCGGTGGCGATGTCGGTGGCGAGGTCGGTGGCGGTGGCGATG
>NZ_CAAAFT010000353.1:1499-4935 GCF_900634765.1 Candidatus Protofrankia californiensis
TCGGTGGCGGTGGCGATGTCGGTGGCGAGGTCGGTGGCGGTGGCGATGTCGGTGGCGAGGTCGCCGTGCTGGTCGGCCGTAGGGCTCGCGGCAGGACCGGCCGCAGGATCAGCCGCAGCTGGTATCGCCGGATCCGCGTCCGGGACCCCGTCCGGATCGCTGACGGACGCGAGCGCCGGTACCGGGAAGGCGGTGGGGGCATGAGAGACCAGACATCGGTAGCCGGCCGACGCCGAGACGAAGTCGTAGGTCCACAACTCGCCGGGGACGGTCGAACCGACCAGTGCCAGCAGCAGCCCGCGTCCACCGTCGCGCACGAGCAGGCTGCCCGCGACCTCCCGCGGTAGCGAGGGAAGGGCCCGGCGACTCCGGGGGCGGCCCGATCCACCCGGGTTGAGATCGACCACGTCGAGAACGGTCTGCCCGTCGACGTTCCACGCCAGCACGGCGGCGGGCCGCGCTCTGCCACTGCCGGTGCCGCTGCCGGTGGGGAAGCCGCCTGGCAATAGCGCGAACCGCTCCAGGTCAGCGTCGTCACGGGCCGCCACGACATCGACACTCTTCGGCATGAAATCGTTACCTAGGGTCACTGCGACCAGCGCAGCTCGTTCCCGACCGGCGTCGGAAAGGACGTAGGCCACAGTCCCACCCGACGATCCGGACGAGGCAGCATCCGTGGCTGGAGCGGTGACGTCCGCGGCGAACCGGCCGAGCCCCACCGTGCCCGTTCCATCCAGCAGGGGATGGAAGCGCCCGGTCGCCGAATCGACCAGGATGAGCCGGCGGACGCCCCGGGGCCCCTCCCGCAGCAGCAGCCGGTATCCGCTCGCGGCGTCCCCGTCGATGTCGCAGACGGCCAGCGCCTGGCCCACGGCCAGATGGTCACGCCGCCCGGTCTCGGGGTCGACGAGCAGAGCATGGGTCATTCCCGACCCGACCGACTCGCACACAGCCACGGCGGTGCCGTCCGGCGTCCAGCGTCCAAGGGTGGCCGCGCTCGCCGTGTCGGCCTCGGCACCTGCCACGGAGCCCGCCGCCCTTCCCGCCATGGAACCGTCCCCACCGAGGTACGGCGGGAAGGGTGGCGCCACAACAGCCGGTGTCGTGAACGCGGCGTGAGCACCACCCGGTTCCACGGCTCCAGGACCCGCTCCGGTGTCAGCGCCGGCAGCCGGCCCCAGCCCCGGCCCCGGTACGGTCGAGTACCAGCCGCCGGCCAGGCGGCGCAGCCCGCTGCCGTCCGGGCGGACGACCCGGACCTCGGTGTACTCCCCGCCCCCGGGCGCGACCACCACGGCGATCCAGGCGCCGCCGGGTGAGCAGACCACGGATCGGACATGGCCGGCGCCGGTGTCGACCACCCACTCCACCCCAGTCACGTCGCGTAACCACAATCGCGGGGTACCGTCACGGTCGCTGACGTAGGCGACCTCGCCGGCGCTGCCCAGGCTCGGCGAGAAGCAGCTTGCCGCCGCCACCCAGTCGTCCACCAGATCGGCGAGGCGCCCGCCGGGCTCCCGGCGCTCGGGGGATCCGACCGCCACACCGTTACCGATCATGACACCCCCTGGGTTTGCAACCACATCTCCAACAGGGCGGCCTGCCACAGCGCGTTCGCGCCGAGGGTGGTCCGGTTGTCGTTCGGCGCGGCGAGCATGGCCTCCACCCAGTCGGCGCGGAACAGCCCACGGGCCTTGGCGACCGGGTCGGTGAGCGACTCTCGGACGCGGTCAAGGTACACCCCCGACAGGTGTCGGATCGCCGGGACCGGGAAGTAGCCCTTGGGACGGTCGATGACCTCGGCAGGCATGATCGGACGGCCGATGTCCTTGAGGATCCCCTTGCCACCGGAGGCGAGCTTGAGTCCGGGCGGGCAGGCCGCGGCGAGCTCGACGAGCTCGTGATCGAGGAACGGGGTGCGGGCCTCCAGACCGGACGCCATGGTCATGTTGTCGACCCGCTTCACCGGATCCTCCACCAGCATGACCGTCGAATCGATGCGCAGCGCCGCGTCCACGGCGCTGGCCGCGCCGGGCTCGGCGAAGTGGGCCGTGACGAAGGCGCGGCTGGCGTCGGTGCCGAGGGCGTATTCCGGCTCGAGGACGGCGTTGATCGCCGCGTGGGAGCGGTCGGCGAACACCCGCAGGTAGTCCTCGACCGCCTCGTCACGCCGGACGCCGGCCAACGGCGGATACCAGGAGTAGCCGGCGAACACCTCGTCCGCGCCCTGCCCGGACTGCACGACCTTGACGTGGCGCGAGACCTCCTGCGACAGCAGGTGGAACGCGACGCAGTCGTGACTGACCATCGGCTCGCTCATCGAGGCGACGGCTCGGTCGATGGCGGGCAGCAGGCGCTCGCTGGCCACCCGGATCTGATGGTGGTCGGTGCCGAAGTGGGCGGCGATGACGTCCGAGTAGGCGAACTCGTCACCGGACTCGCCGCCGGCGGCCTCGAACCCGACGCTGAAGGTCGCCAGGCCCGACTGCCCGGCCTCGGCGAGCAGCGCCACGATCAGGCTGGAGTCCAGCCCGCCGGACAGCAGCACGCCGACACCGACGTCGGCGACCATGCGCCGGCGCACGGCGGTGCGCAGCCGCTCACCTATCGCCTCCCGCCAGTCCTCCTCCGACCAGCCCGCGTACGCCGGGTCCCGGGAGAAGTCCGGACGCCAGTAGAGCTCGTCGGTGCTCGAACCGTCCGCCTCGATGGTCCGCACCGTGGCCGCGGGCAGTTTGCGGACGTCGCGCAGGATCGTGCGCGGTGCCGGGACCACCGAGTGGAACGACAGGTAGTGATGCAGCGCGACCAGGTCGATCTCACCGCTGACGCCGCCGGCGGCAAGCAGCGCGGGCAGCGTCGAGGCGAAGCGCAGGCGGGCGGAGTTCCCGGTCACATACAGCGGCTTGATACCGAGGCGGTCACGGCCGAGGACGAGACGGCCGGTGTCCCGCTCGTGGACGGCGAAGGCGAACATCCCGGCGAGGTGGTCGACGCAGCGGGTACCCCACCGGTGATACGCCTTGCCGATCACCTCGGTGTCGGACGCCGAGAAGAAACGGTATCCCTGCGCGGTCAGCTCCTCGCGCAGCTCCCGGTAGTTGTAGATGCAGCCGTTGAAGACCGAGGTCAGGCCGAGCTCGCTGTCGACCATCGGCTGCGAACCGCGCTCCGAAAGATCGATGATCTTCAGGCGCCGGTGGCCGAAGGCGACCGGCCCGGACGCCCACACGCCCGAGGCGTCCGGACCCCTCGGGCGCATCCGTTCGGCCATCCGCACCACCGCGTCCACATCGGCCGCGGCACCGTCGAATCGCAGCTCTCCGCTCAGACCGCACATATCTGCTCCTGTCGGTCACGTATAGGCTTCTTCGACGGCCCTCCTGGACGCCCGTTCCCGGACGACCCTTCCGGATCGTGTGGCTACCACCATCGG
>NZ_CAAAFT010000353.1:4960-7509 GCF_900634765.1 Candidatus Protofrankia californiensis
CCGGCGGATAACATCGCGGTTGCGATGGCGGTCGTCCGGGGCCTCTGCCGCCCGTCCACCCGCACAGCCCGGCTGGTACACGGCTGGTACAACCCCGCCGGGCTGCGGGACTGCGCTGTGCGGTCCGTCAGCTCAGCAGCCAGGTGTCCTTGGAACCACCGCCCCGGGACGAATTGACGATCAAACTGCCTGGGGGCGCGACCCTGGTCAACGCCACCGGCGCGACGACTGCCTGCGCACCGAGGTAGACGAAGGCGCGCAGGTCCACCGAGCACGGCAGCAACCGGCCCTCATGCCAGGTCGGATGGGTCGACAGCCGCACGAGCTCCTGGCCGATCCAGCGCCGCGGATCAGCCAGGATGCGCCGCCGGACGGCGGCGAGCTCGGTCTCACCCGCCTGCGGGCCGATCAGGACACCGTCCCCGCCGTAGCCGTCGGCGGGCTTCACGACCAGCTCGTCGAGATGGTCCAGCACGTGCGCGCACTGGTCGGGATCCCCGCAGACATAGGTGTGGACGTCGTCCAGCAGCGGCCGCTCGCCCAGGTAGTAGCTGATCAGTTGCGGCACGTAGGCGTACAGGAGCTTGTCGTCGGCGACCCCGTTACCGGGGGCGTTGGCCAGACTGAGGGTGCCCGCCCGCACCGCGGCGACCAGCGCCGGACCCAGCGGCCGGCCGTCGGCGGCCACGGCCGTGTCCAGGTCGTCCTCGTCGAAACGCCGGTACAGCACGTCGACGCGCCGCCGGCCGGCGCGGCCGAGGTGATGGATGACAACGCCGTCGGGGCCGTCGTCGGCGACAAGGTCCGACGGCTCGACGAGCGCCACCCCCATCTCCTCGGCCAGCAGCGTGTGCTCGAAATGTGCCGAGTTGTCCGACCCGTCGGTCAGCACGGCGACCACCGGCTCCCCCGCCGCCCGGGTGGGCGCCGCGGCGACCAGGGTCTCGTGCAGCAGGGTGGGCATGCCGTCGACCCCCATGAGCCCGTCGGGCAGTGCCAGTTCGGGCAGGATCAGCCGGGTCAGCCGCCGGCCCTCCATCGCATAGGCGACCCCGGAGGGCACCCGTAGGTTGTCCTCGAGGACGTACCAGCTACCGCTGGCATCCCGGACCAGGTCGATGCCGGTGACGCTCGCCCGTACGGCGTCCACGGGCACGTCGAACCCGGCAGCCCGCATCCCGGGAGCGTCCCGCACCGCCCAGGCCGGGACCACGCCGTCCCGGAGAACGGACTGCTCGCCGTAGACATCGTGCAGGAACGCCTCCAGCGCCCGGACGCGCTGGGACAGACCCGCCCGCAGCCGTGACCATTCGGCGCCGGAGACGATGCGCGGCACCAGGTCGAACGGCAGGGGGCGGGCCGCGTCCTCCCCGGACACCCGGAACACCGCGCCGCGGGAGATCTGCTCGGCGCCGCGGGCGTCGGAGCGCTGCGCCAGCACCCCCGCTCCGAGGCTGTCCAGCGTCTGGATCACACTCCCGTAGGATGCGCGGACCGCGCCGTCGGCGTCCACCACCTCGTCGAAACCCTCCGGCTGGTAGCCGGCCAGCAGGCCCGCCGCCGGCTGCGGACGACGGGTGGATGCCACGGCCGCGGCCAGCGGGCTCGCCGCGCCCGCCACCTCGCGGGTCTCGGCGAGGATGAGGTCGGCGACGTCGGCCAGCCGCTCGCGCCGGGCAAAGGCCCGCCGCTGCCGGGCCGCGGCGCTGCCGCGTCCAACGGCATAGTGGGTGAGATCGCGGATCAGCTCCCAGTCACCGGCGTGCTCGAGCTCGGCGCGCACCTCGTCCACCAGCCGGTACAGCAGGTCCCGCGCTGGTACCGGACCCGCCCCGGCCACGTCGATGAGGTCACCTTCGATCCCGGACCGGGCCGCCCGCCAGGTGGCCGCCCGCAGCAGTTCCGTTCGCTGCGGCGGTACGGGCACGCCGGTCTCGATCGCCAGGGTCGCCCGGCGGACGAGCGCACGGAACAGGCCGGCGATGAGGATGACCGTGTCGACGTCCGGGCAGGCGTCACAGACACGCAGTTCGACCGTGGGCAGATGCGCGGACGGACGGACGTCGAAGTAGACCATGCCAGGGTCGCTGATCACCCCGGACTTGATCAGATCCGCGACAACCTGGTCGTATTCGGCCGCCGTGCTGAACGACCCGGTGACACCGGCGGTCGGCCACCGCTGCCACACCAGCGTGCGCATGCTCGCGTAGCCGCTGTCCATGCCCTTCCAGTAAGGGGAACTCGCCGACACCGCGAGCAGCGTCGGCAGCCACGGCGCGACCCATGCGGCCACCGCTATCGCGAGGTCGCGATCCGCGACCTCGACATGCACCTGCGCGCCGCAGATCAGCTGTTCCCGGGCGAGAAGCTGGTAGTCGGCGAGCATCTGCTCGTAGCGTGGGTCATGGCTGATCCCGAGTACGTCCTGGTCGACCAACGGAACGGTTCCCGCGGACGCGAGGCCGAGTCCGAGCGGTTCGGCGGCCGCCACGAGCTCGTGCCGCAGCTGGAGCAGATTGCCTCGCAGGTCGGCGAGATCGGTGCACGGA
>NZ_CAAAFT010000354.1:0-20706 GCF_900634765.1 Candidatus Protofrankia californiensis
GTGGGTGGGTGGGGCGGCATACCCGGCAGCCCACGGGTCGGCCGGGTACCGGTGAGGGTCGACCTGTGGGCCGACCCTCACCGGTACCGACTAGCCCCTGTCACCTCTGCCGGCTGGCCCTCGCCCCGCCGACTGTTACCGGCCGGCTCCCGCTCTACCGGCGCTCAGCCGGCCACCAGGGTGGCGGTGGAGACGATGTTGCCCCGTGTCGCCCTGGAGTACGGGCAGAGGGCGTGGGCCTGCTCGACGAGCCTGGCGGCCACGTCCCGGTCGACCTGTTCGATCTCGACCTCGATCGCGGCGGCAAGGGCGAACCCGTCGTCATCCGGGCCGATCTCGATCCGTACAGTGACCGCCGACCCGGAAACATCGACTTTCTCCCGCCGGGCGACGGCTTTGAGCGCGCTGTGGAAACATGCGGCATAACCGGTGGCGAACAACTGCTCCGGGTTGGTGCCCGGACCGTCGTCGCCCCCGAGCCCCTTGGGCAGGGACAGGGTCAGGTCCACCCGCCCATCGCTGGACGTCACCCGCCCCTCACGCCCACCCCATGCGGTGGCCTCGGCCGTATACAGAGCCGTCATCGCGATCTCCTCAAGTGTGGATCCGATGGCCCGCAACCGTCGACGTGCACGACACGGGCCATCCGGGTGGAACACCGGCCGGCACTTTTTTCGTCCGCATGGCTCACTCACCGCACCGTCCGCTCTGATCGTGGCGTGGCGCTCGCGACTGCCAGATGACGACAAGAAGCTTCTGTATGACTACTTTTAGTAAAAATTCAGTGAACATTGGTTACAAACAGTCACTATTATGTAGTCATCTTGACACCCCTTGTATGCACCGACAGCTAGTAGTGTCACAATGCAACCTCGCCAGCACTTCTGGTGACATCGCTAACAGCGGCAATGTGATCTTCTGGACGAAGGAGCCGACCTGCAGCCAGGAGATCATGCACTGTCCGCCCGCAACCGGATCTCTCCGAGGGGGACCATCATGGTGTTACTGAACGCAGCCGACATCGCAGCGGACGGCCCGGTAGGCATCGGGGAACGCGGTGGCGTCAGGGCGCCTGATCTGCCGGCCGATCTGCCACCCGGGGTGCGCGACAACGGCACCGGCAGACCTCCGGCCGGCGACGGCCGCATCGGCCGGCAGGTGCGCGTCCCCAAGACCGCCGAGCTGGTCGCCGCGCGCCTGCGACGCCAGATCGTGCGTGGCGAGCTGGTCGAGGGAGACGCCCTCCCCCCGGAAGCCGTCCTGATGGAACAGTTCGGTGTCTCGCGCCCGACGCTGCGGGAGGCGTTCCGCGTCCTGGAGTCCGAAGCACTGATCAGCGTCCGGCGCGGGGCTCACGGAGGAGCCCGGGTCCACACGCCCAACGGTGACGTCGCTGCCCGCTACGCCGCGCTCGTCCTGGAATACCGTGGCGCCACCCTCGCCGACGTCCACCAGGCCAGGGCGCTCCTCGAACCGTCCTGCGTCCGCCAGCTCGCGCAACGCCGCACGGACGAGGACCTTGCCAGGCTGCGGGTGGCGCTTTCCTCCATCGAGGCCGCCACAGCAGGTGCGGGTCGGCCGGCAGGCGTCCGGGAGGCCCGAGTTCCTGGAGCATCGCGGGCCGCGGTGGCGGGCTTCCACAGCCTCCTGGTGGAACTCGCCGGCAACCAGACCCTGGTCGTACTTGCCGGGATGCTGCGCCACATCATCGGCATGGCGCACGAGGGCGGACTGACCGCCGACACCGATCTGACGCAGACGGGGATACCAGAGGCCGGGGACGACATTCATGGCCCCTACCGGCGGCTGGTCGCGCTGATCGAGGCCGGCGCGGCGGACGAGGCCGAGGGGCTGTGGCGGCGTCATCTCCTGGCGACGATCCCCTCCCCCGGGCGCGACCCGGCCACCGCCTTCGCCCTGCAGGCCCAGGTCCCCGGGTCACCGGAGGACCGATGGCAGCACGATCACGCTTCTCCCGCACTGCCCGCGGCCGAAATCCCCGGATCATCGCTGCTGGGGGAAGTGCCGCCGCCGGATAGGTAAAGTCGATCAGGTGACGCGCGCGGAGACCGACTCCCTGGTCGAGGTCCTCGACCTCGACCGCATCGAAACCAACATCTTCCGCGGTTGGTCGTGGCACACGGCGCCAACCCGGGTGTTCGGGGGCCACGTCGCGGCGCAGGCGCTCATCGCCGCCGGCCGAACCGTCGCCCCTGATCGTCCGGTTCACTCACTGCACGCCTACTTCCTGCTGCCGGGTGATCCCGCGGCACCGATCATCTACGACGTGGACCTGATCCGCGACGGGCGATCGTTCACGACCCGGCGCGTGGTCGCCATCCAACACGGCCGGGCGATCTTCAACCTGTCCGCGTCCTTCCAGCGCGCCACCGACGGCTTGGAGCATCAGTCACCCATGCCGCCGTCACCGCCACCCGACGGGCCGTCCGGTGAGCTCGGCGAGCTCGGCGAGTTCGCCAAGATTCTCTCGAACGGCGAGAATCTCTCGGACGGCGAGAACATCGAGCCTTTCTTCTCCCGGTATCTCGACGTCCGACTCGTGGCGACCGAAGGGCCGGACGGTTCCATCCAGCAGCCCGTGTGGTCCTCGCACGGGGAGCCGCACAGCCCGCACCAGCGGATGTGGTTCCGTGCCCGGGGGACGCTGCCCGCCGATCCGCTCTACCACGTCTGCGCGGTCGCGTACGCGTCCGATCTGCGGCTGATCACGACGACCCTGCTCCCGCACAGGTCGACGGACGGCCGGACGATCTCGCTGGCCAGTCTCGATCACGCCATGTGGTTCCACCGTCCGTTCCGCGCGGACGACTGGCTCCTCTACATCCAGGAAAGCCCGTCGGCGTCCGGCTCCCGCGGTTTCGCCCGCGGCGAGATATACACCGCCGACGGCAAGCTCGTCGTCTCCGTCGCGCAGGAGGGCCTCATGCGCGTCGACTCCTGAGCGGATCGCATCCGGATGGGCCCCTCATGTCACCCCGGACTCTGATCGCGTGACCGTACTCCCGACCACGTGACCGCGCTCCCGACCACCTGCTGACCCGCCGCTTGCCGGACCATGGAGGCAGGGCCGCCGTAGAGGCCGGCCGACCGGACCTTCCCCCACGATCGTTACCACGATCGAAACGTGGATACCCGGCGTTCGACAACGAATGTCAACGGCATGTTGAAGTTTCAACATTTGGCGTCATCAGGGCGTCAACACCACTGGTAGCCGGCTCCTGCGGGGTCGATGCTAGCCGTCGCTGCCGGTGCGGTAGCACAGCAACCAGCGCGGTCCGAGGGTGTTTCATGATGTCAGCATTCCCGGGTGACACGTGGGACATCCGGCGTGTCGTGCTTCTCCTCGGGGCATCCGGTCGGGACATCCGGCGAAACACGAGCAAACACGAGCCCGGTGTCGCCGTCGGCATCCGGGCCGCTGGTCGTGGTGAGGTTGCCATCGCCCCGAGGAGCATCGCCGTACCTCGCCGGTCCCTGCTGTGACAGAAGGAGCAGTTGGTGCGTGACCTGATTTTCGTCGTCCTGACCATCGCAATATTCGCGGTCCTGGGACTTGTCGTGCGAGGAGTGGAGAAGCTGTGACCGCCGAGAACCTGACCGGCCTGGTTCTGGCGATCATCCTGACAATCTTCCTCGTGATCGCCCTGCTTTTTCCGGAGAAGTTCTGACCTGCCTGGACGAAGGCGTTGTAATGGATTTTCCCGCGCTGCTGGTAGATTTTTCCAACCGGGCCGAAGGCGGAGCCATTGTGAAGCTTCCTGCGCCATCGACGGCCTTAAGGGGTTACTAAATGAACACCACGACGGCGGGGATCATCTTCGCCGCCTCTCTCGCCATCGCGCTTGGCCTGACCTATCGGCCGTTTGGTGACTACATGGCCCGGGTGTACACATCCGGGCATCACCTACGCGCCGAAAAAGTGATCTATCGGCTGGTCGGTGTCAATCCGGACGCGGACCAGCGATGGAGCACCTACCTGCGCAGCGTGCTCGCCTTCTCCCTCGTCTCGGTAGTGTTCCTGTATGCCTTCCTGCGCCTGCAGGGCCATCTGCTGCTCAACCTCGGCTTCGCCGGGATGGAGCAGGGACAGGCGTTCAACACGGCCGCGAGCTTCGTCACGAACACCAACTGGCAGTCGTACTCCGGCGAGTCGACGCTCGGCTACCTCGTGCAGATGTCGGGTCTCGCGGTGCAGAACTTCACCAGTGCCGCGGTCGGTATCGCGGTGGCGATCGCCCTGGTCCGCGGGTTCTCCCGCAACCGCACCGACCAGCTCGGCAATTTCTGGGTGGACCTGGTCCGCACCGTTGTCCGCATACTGCTGCCGATCTCCGTGATCGGTGCGATCATACTGATCGCGGGCGGCGTCGTGCAGAACTTCCACCATGTCCAGACGGTGGCGACCGTTGCCGGCGGCGAGCAGACCGTGACCGGCGGCCCGGTGGCGAGCCAGGAGATCATCAAGGAGTTCGGCACCAACGGCGGCGGTTTCTACAATGCCAACTCCGCCCACCCGTTCGAGAACCCGGCGACCTGGACCAACTGGCTGGAGATCTACCTGCTGCTGGCCATCGCCTTCTCGCTGCCGAGAACCTTCGGGAAGATGGTCGGCGACACCCGCCAGGGCCTCGCGATCGTCTCCGTCATGGTCGTGCTCGCGTTGACCAGCATGTTCCTGGTACACGGCTTTCAGATGGCGCATCACGGCACGGTTCCAGCATCCGTCGGCGCCGCGACCGAGGGCACCGAGACCCGCTTCGGCGTGCCGAACTCGGCCACCTTCGCGGCTGCGACGACGCTGACGTCCACGGGTGCGGTGAACTCCTTCCACGACTCCTACACGAGCCTCGGCGGCGCGGTTCTGCTGCTGAACATGATGCTCGGGGAGATCGCTCCGGGCGGCACCGGGTCGGGACTGTACGGCATGTTGATCATCGCCGTGCTCGCGGTGTTCGTCGGTGGCCTGATGATCGGGCGGACACCCGAATACCTCGGCAAGAAGATCGCCGCGCGGGAGGTGAAGTTCGCCGCGCTCTACATCCTCACCACGCCGACGCTGGTCCTCGGCGTCACGGCATTGGCCATGGCCCTGCCGGGTGAGCGGGCGAACATGTTGAACTCCGGCGCGCACGGCCTGTCCGAGGTGCTGTACGCGGCTACGTCGGCAGCAAACAACAACGGCTCGGCGTTCGCGGGTATCACCGTGAACACGAACTGGTGGAACACGGCACTGGGCATCTCCATGCTGCTCGCCCGATTCCTACCGATCGTGTTCGTCCTGGGCCTGGCCGGCAGCCTCGCCCAGCAGAAGCCGGTTCCTCCGTCAACCGGGACGCTGCCCACCCACCGGCCGTTGTTCGTCGGCCTCGTCGCCGGTGTCGCGCTCATCGTCGTCGCGCTGACCTACTTCCCGGCCATTGCGCTCGGACCGTTCGCGGAAGGCCTTCACTAAATGTCCACGGTTACTGTGAATGAAAACCCCGCCGGGTCGCTGCGGGATCCCGGCTCCTCCCGGCCGCCACGGCGGGTACAGGGTGGGTTGCTCGATCCGAAGATGCTCGTTCGTTCCACCCCGGACGCGTTCCGGAAGCTGAACCCGACCACGCTGTGGCGTAACCCGGTCATGTTCATCGTCGAGATCGGTGCCGTGTTCACCACCGCGCTCGCGATCCGGGACGCCACCGCGTTCGCATGGCTGATCGTCGTCTGGCTGTGGCTGACCGTGGTATTCGCGAACCTCGCCGAGGCGGTCGCCGAAGGACGTGGAAAAGCACAGGCCGACGCACTGCGCAAGGCCAAGACCGACACCGTCGCCCGCCGGCTCGCCGGCTGGGAACCCGGTCAGGTCATCGACGCGGCGCGCATCGAACGGGTCCCCGCCCCGAGCCTGCTCAAGGGCGACCGCGTGGTGGTGGAGGCAGGCGAGTTCATCCCCGGCGACGGCGACGTCATCGAGGGCATCGCGAGCGTCGACGAGTCCGCCATCACCGGCGAGTCGGCCCCGGTGATCAGGGAGTCCGGTGGAGACCGGTCCGCGGTGACCGGTGGCACCCGGGTGCTGTCCGACCAGATCATCGTCGAGATCACGCAGAAGCCCGGGGAAAGCTTCATCGACCGGATGATTGCACTGGTGGAAGGCGCGAACCGGCAGAAGACCCCGAACGAGGTCGCACTGAACATCCTGCTGGCCTCACTGACCATCATCTTCCTGCTCGCGGTCGCGACCCTCCAACCACTGGCGATCTTCTCGAAGGCCCAGCAGCCCGGCGTCCCCGACAGCGCCGCCCTGAACGCGAACGGCGTCACCGGGATCGTGCTGGTGTCGCTGGTGGTGTGCCTGATCCCCACGACGATCGGCGCGTTGCTGTCGGCGATCGGAATCGCCGGCATGGACCGACTGGTGCAGCGCAACGTGCTCGCGATGAGTGGCCGCGCGGTCGAGGCGGCGGGAGACGTCAACACGCTGCTCCTCGACAAGACCGGAACCATCACCCTTGGTAACCGCGAGGCGCGTGCGTTCATCCCGGTCGGGGATGTGGACGAGCACGAACTCGCCGATGCCGCACAGCTGTCCTCGCTTGCGGACGAGACACCGGAAGGACGCTCGATCGTGGTCTTCGCCAAGACCACGTACGGCCTGCGTGAACGGACCGCGGGCGAACTGTCCACCGCGACGTTCGTCGCGTTCACCGCGCAGACCCGGATGTCCGGTGTCGACCTGGCCGCGCCCGGGCCCCAGGACGGCGGCGGGCGGCAGATCCGCAAGGGAGCGGCCACCGCGGTGTTGGCGTGGGTCCGCGAGAACGGCGGGACCGCACCCAACGACACCGGCCAGGTGGTGGACGGCATCTCCGCCTCCGGTGGGACGCCGCTGGTCGTCGCGGAGGTGACCGGCACCTCCGCGGACGAGAGTGCCGGGCGGACCGCCCGCGTCCTCGGGGTGATCCAGCTCAAGGACATCGTGAAGTCGGGCATGCGGGAGCGCTTCGACGAGATGCGCAGCATGGGCATCCGCACCGTCATGATCACCGGCGACAACCCGCTGACCGCCCGGGCCATCGCCGACGAGGCAGGGGTGGACGACTTCCTCGCCGAAGCGACTCCGCAGGACAAGCTCGCCCTGATCAAGCGGGAGCAGGATGGCGGCAAGCTCGTCGCGATGACCGGGGACGGCACCAACGACGCCCCCGCGCTCGCCCAGGCCGACGTCGGCGTGGCCATGAACACGGGCACCTCCGCGGCCAAGGAAGCCGGGAACATGGTCGATCTCGACAGCAACCCGACGAAGCTCATCGAGATCGTCGAGATCGGCAAGCAGTTGCTCATCACGCGTGGAGCCCTGACGACGTTCTCGATCGCCAACGACGTCGCCAAGTACTTCGCGATCATTCCGGCGATGTTCGCGGCGGTGTACCCGGGGCTGGACAAGCTCAACATCATGCGGTTGCACAGCCCGGAGTCCGCGATTCTGTCCGCGGTCATCTTCAACGCACTGATCATCCTCGCGTTGATCCCGCTTGCCCTGCGCGGTGTGCGCTACACGCCGAGCAACGCTGCGGCGATGCTGCGTCGCAACCTCTACATCTACGGACTGGGCGGCCTGATCATCCCGTTCATCGGGATCAAGCTGGTCGACCTGGTCATCCAGTTCATCCCCGGAGTTCGGTGATCATCATGGCCTCCTCGCGTCTGCCTGGCTTCGTCCGGCACCTCCTCGCCGCCCTGCGCGTTCTGCTGGTACTCACGGTGATCACCGGCATCGCCTATCCACTCACGATCACCGCGGTCGCCCAGCTGCCCGGCCTCAAGCACAGGGCGGACGGCTCCCTGGTCAAGGCAGCCAATGGACAGGTTGTCGGCTCGGCACTGATCGGCCAGCTGTTCACCGACTCCGACGGCAACCCGATCCCGAAGTACTTCCAGTCCCGTCCGTCGGCGGCCGGCGACGGCTACGACCCCACCGCGACATCCGCGTCCAATCTCGGTCCGGAGGATGTCGTCGACGCCTTCGACGACCCCGCCACCACTGACGACGACGAGAGCAAGCAGAGCCTGCTCACCCAGGTCTGCGGCCGCAGCAAGGCCGTTGGGGAGCTCGAAGGTGTCAACGGACAGCGTCCGTACTGCACCTCGGGCGGTGTCGGCGCCGTCCTGTCGGTGTTCTACCGTGACCCGGGCTACGCCGGGCCGGTCACCCGGGTCGTCAGCGTGAACGAGGAATGCCCGGCGGAGCCGTTCGTCGCCACCTACGAAGGTGTGAAGGTCGAGTGCGCGACGCTGGGCGGCGACTACGCGGCGGGCAGGCGCGTCATCGTCCCCGGGCCGGGCAAGAGCGAGGACAACCCGGTGCCCCCGGACGCGGTCACCGCCTCCGGCAGCGGCCTGGACCCGGACATCTCCCCGGCCTACGCCAACCTGCAGGTGAGCAGGGTCGCAAGGGCCCGCGGGCTCGACCCGGCAGTGGTCCACAAGCTGGTCGAGGACCGGGTGGACAACCGTGCGCTCGGCTTCCTCGGCGAACCCACGGTCAACGTCCTCGAGCTCAACCTCGCCCTGGACAAACTGCGTACGAGCTGACGCCGCCCGGCCGAAGCGACTCCGGTCAGGGCAACACCGTAGTCAGGCAACACCGTAGTCAGGGCAACACAGCCGCCGGGTGGTGCGCGGTACTCGTCTTCAGTCCCGCCACGCGCCACCCGGCAACCCTGGCCGAAGGCCGCGCGATCATAGGTCTCTCCGCGCGGCCGGAGGCCCGAGGCTCTCTCGTCACGAAGGCCATTCCCTCACCACCTCCCTCATCACCGTCCACGTGCGGGAAGTACACATGAATGATTTTCGACATACCAGGACGTATTATAACGAATACGATCGTAACGGGTATTGTCGCACCAGGGAACACCGCGCGATCCAGCCTTGTGCGATCCAGCCTCGCGCAACACGACCTTGCACCAGGCCGTGCCGTAACAACCAGCGCCGTAACAACCAACGTGGTTTCGAGAGCCCCGCCGGCCCGCGGAGGCGGCCATGAGCGCGTGGCTGCAGGCCGCGGCCGTCCTTGCGGTGCTCGCCGCCGTCCACGTGCCGCTCGGCAACTACCTGGCCCGCGTCTTCACCTCGCCACGACACCTGCGCGCCGAGTCCGCGCTCTACCGCGTGATGCGGGTCGACCCGGACGCAGACCAGCGGTGGACGACCTACGCTGGCTGCGTCCTGGCCTTCTCGGCCGTGTCGATCCTGTTCCTCTACGCCCTGCTACGCCTGCAGGCACATCTGCCCCTGGCGCTCGAGCGACCCGCGATGCCGGCGGCACAGGCGTTCAACACCGCCGTGTCCTTTGTCAGCAACACCTCCTGGCAGTCCTACGCGGGTGAGAGCACGCTCGGCCATCTGGCGCAGATGCTCGGCATCGCCGTGCACTCGTTCCTGTCCGGCGCGGTCGGCCTCGCCGTGGCCCTCACCCTCGTTCGTGGGCTGGTCCGTACCCGCACGGACAGGGTCGGCAACTTCTGGTCCGACCTGGTACGAACCACCGTGCGGGTACTGCTGCCGCTGTGTGCGGTCTTCGCGCTCGTGCTGCTGGCCGGTGGCGTCATCCAGAACCTCCACGACTTTCGTGTCGTGGGCACGGCCGCGGGCGGCATCCAGCCCATTCCGGGCGGTCCGGTGGCCTCTCAGGAGGCGGTCAAACTGATGAGCGGGGACGGCGGCGGCTTCTTCAATGCCAACTCGGCACATCCGTTCGAGAACCCGAACGCGGTCACGAACGTCGTCGAGATCGTGCTCATGCTGCTCATCCCGTCGGCGGTCCCGCGGATGTACGGACGGATGGCCCGCGACACCCGCCAGGGCTGGCTACTGCTCGGCGTGATGGCCGTGCTGTTCACCGCCGCCCTCGGCGTGCTGTCCGTCAGCGAGGCCGCGCACCCCGGCACGGTCCCCCAGGCCATCGGCACCAGTATGGAAGGCAAGGAGGCCCGGTTCGGGCCCGCGGGCACGGCCCTGTTCGCGAACGGCTCCACCGCGTCCGCGGACGGAGCCGTGGACGGCAGCCATGACTCCCTCACCGTCTACGGCGGCGGCATGGCGCTGGTGAACATACTGCTGGGGGAAGTAAGCCCCGGCGGGGTCGGCTCCGGTCTGTACGGCATCCTCTCCCTTGCCCTGGTCGCGGTGTTCCTCGGCGGTCTGATGATCGGACGGACACCCGAGTACCTCGGCAAGCGGATCGGCGCCGCGCAGATCCGGCTGGTCGCGCTGATTACCCTGGCCACGCCGCTCACCGTCCTCGTGGGGACCGGGCTCGCGCTCGGGCTGAAGACACCACCGACGTCGTTTCTCAACAGCGGGGCCCACGGGTTGTCCGAAGGGTTCTACGCGTTCGCCTCGGCCGCGAACACCAACGGCAGCGCGTTCGCGGGGCTGAACGCGAACACCGACTTCTACAACATCGGGCTTGCCCTGGCGATGCTCGTCGGCCGCTACCTGACGATCGTACTCGTCATCGCCCTCGCCGGATCGCTGGCCGGACAGCGGGCGGTGCCCACGATCCGAGGCACGCTGGCCACCCATACCCCGACGTTCGCGGTGCTCGTCATCGGTGTCGCGATCCTCGTCGGGGCACTGACCTACCTGCCCACGCTCGCGCTCGGACCACTCGCTGACGGACTCGCGCGGTGAGGAGGTTGCCCGGTGAGAAACCGCGAACGGTAGTAGGAAGTCGCAAACGGTGAGGAGGCGCGGACGATGAGCCGGGGACGGCTGCGGGTGTATCTGGGGGCGGCCCCCGGGGTCGGGAAGACCTACGCGATGCTGGACGAGGCCCATCGCCGGGCCGCGCGGGGAACCGACGTGGTGGTGGGCGTCGTGGAGACCCATGGCCGGGTACACACCGCGGAACTGCTGGAAGGGCTGGAGATCGTCCCAACTCGCGCGGTGTCCTACCGGGACCGGACGTTCCCGGAGATAGACCTCGGCGCCTTGCTCGCCCGACACCCCCAGGTCGCGCTCGTTGACGAGCTCGCCCACACCAACATTCCCGGCAGCCGTCACGACAAGCGCTGGCAGGACGTCGAGACGCTGCTCGACGCCGGCATCGACGTCCTGGCCACCGTCAACATCCAGCATCTGGATTCGCTGAACGACGTGGTCGAGGCGGTCACCGGCGTCCCTGCGCGGGAAACCGTTCCCGACGAGGTCGTGCGCCGCGCCGACCAGGTCGAGCTCGTCGACATGGCCCCGGAGGCACTACGCCGCCGAATGGCGCACGGCAACGTGTACCCACCGGACCGGATCGACGCGGCGCTCGGCAACTACTTCCGGATCGGCAACCTCACCGCGCTACGCGAACTGGCACTGCTGTGGATGGCCGGCAAGGTCGACGAGCAGCTCGACGCCTACCGGGCCGAACACGGCATCTCGCGCCGGTGGGAGACCCGCGAACGGGTCGTCGTCGCGCTCACCGGCGGGCCGGAGGGGGAGACGCTGATCCGGCGCGGTGCCCGCATCGCCGCCCGGGCATCCGGCGGCGAGCTGCTCGCTGTCCACGTCACCCGCAGCGACGGTCTTATCAGCGCATCCGCGGCGGCGCTGCAACAGCAACGTGAGCTGGTCGAAAGCCTCGGCGGCAGCTACCACCACGTCATCGGGCAGCACATCCCACATACGCTGCTGGAGTTCGCCCGTGGGGAGAACGCCAGCCAGCTCGTGCTGGGGGCGAGCCGGCGCACGTGGCTCGGCACCATCCTCGGCGGCCGAGGCGTCACCGCCGAGGTGACCCGTGCATCCGGACAGATCGACGTCCACATCGTCCCGCACGATCAAGCGGGTAAAGGTTACTACCGGTTGCCCGAACTCGCCGGCGGCCTCACCCCCCGGCGTCGGATTGCCGGGGCGATCCTCGCCGCCGTGGCCCTGCCAGCCCTCACCATCGGGCTCTCGCGGCTGCGGGGCGACCTTGACCTTGCCAGCTGCCTGCTGCTCTACCTCACGGTGGTCGTCGGCATCGCCGTCGTCGGCGGTCTCTACCCGGCCGTGTTCGCTGCGATCTCGGCAAGCCTGCTCGCCGACTGGTTCTTCACCGAACCGTTGCACACGCTGTACATGAGCAACCCTGCGAACGTCCTCGCCATCATCGTGTTCGTCCTGGTCGCCGCCACCGTCAGTGTGATCGTGGACATCGCCGCGCGCCGCACCCGGGAGGCCGCCCGCGCCAAGGCCGAGGCCCACACCCTGGCCACCCTGTCCGGTAGCCTCGTCGCCGGCCAGGATGCGCTGTCCGCTGTGCTCGATCGGATCAGTGAGACATTCGGGATGCTCTCCGTCACCCTCCTCGAACGCCGCACCATGGGCGTCACCCGGGCTACCGACACCTGGACGGTCGTCGGTGTCAGCGGCCCTGACCCGTGCCTGCTGCCGGAGGATGCCGACACCGCGGTTCCCATCCGCCCCGACCTTCACCTGGCCCTGCGAGGGCGGGTTCTGCCCGGCGCGGACCGTGGCGTGCTCACTGCGTTCGCAGCCCAGGCCGCGGTCGCGCTTGATCGCCATCGGCTGGCCGTCCAGGCCGCGCAAGCCGCCGAACTGGCCGAGGCCGACCGCGCCCGTACGGCTCTGCTGAGCGCCGTCAGCCACGAGCTGCGCAGTCCGCTGGCGTCGGCGAAGACCGCCGTCTCCAGCCTGCGCGCCTCCGACGTCTTCTGGACCCGACACGACCAGACCGAGCTGCTGGCCACCGCCGACGAAAGCCTCGACCGACTGACCCGCCTGGTCGAGAACCTCCTCGACATGAGCCGCCTGCAGGCCGGCGCACTGCACGTGTCGACGCAGCCCGTCGCTCTGGGCGAACTCGTCCCGCTCGCCCTGGACCAGCTCGGCCCGGCCGGGCACAGCGTCGACATCCGGATATCCCAGACGCTCCCCGAGGTCAGCGCCGACCCGCACCTACTCGAACGGATCATCGCCAACCTGGCGGCCAACGCCATCCGCCACGCCCCCGCCGACCAGCCACCCGTCATCACCGCCAGCGCGCTGGGCAACCGGGTCGAACTGCGTGTGATCGACCGCGGTCCCGGTATCCCCGAAACGGACCACGAACGCGTCTTCGCCCCGTTCCAGCGTCTCGGGGACCGTGACAACACCACCGGAGTCGGCCTCGGCCTCGCCCTGTCCCGCGGCCTCAGCGAAGCCATGGAAGGGAAACTCGCCCCTGAGGAAACCCCCGGCGGAGGCGTCACCATGGTCCTGTCGCTGCCCGCCGCACCCACCGACGCGGGCGTTGCGGAGGTCGAAGCGTGACCCGCATCCTGATCGTCGACGACGAACTGCAGATCCTGCGGGCACTGCGGATCACCCTGCACGCCCGGGGATATGACGTCATCACCGCGTCCACGGGACGCCAGGCACTCGCCGCGGCCGCCACCGAACAACCCAACATCATCCTGCTCGACCTCGGCCTGCCCGACATCGATGGAACCGACGTCATCCACGCCCTGCGCGACTGGACCGCCATACCGATCATCGTGCTGTCCGGCCGCGCCGGCAGTAACGACAAGGTCGGCGCGCTCGACGCAGGCGCCGACGACTACGTCACCAAGCCCTTCCGCGTCGACGAACTCCTCGCCCGGCTCCGGGCGGTCGCCCGACGCACCCCGGCCACGACCGACCCGCCCACCGCAACGATCGGCGACTACACGATCGATCTCGCTGCCCGGCGGATCATCCGTAACCCCGCCATCCCCGCGGACACTGCCAGCCCCTCGGACACCGCCGGCTCCGCCCCCGTCCGGCTCACTCCCACCGAATGGCACCTGCTCGACGTCCTGCTCCGCAACCCGGAAAAGCTGCTCACCTACCGTCAGCTTCTCCCCCGGACCGGCGGTCCCTCGCCCAAGGAGCAAAGCCACTACCTACGCGAGTACATGGGACGGTTGCGCCGCAAACTCGAGCCGAACCCAGCGCACCCCCGCCACTTCATCACCGAACCCGGCATGGGTTACCGCTACCAGCCCTGACCAGCTCAGCCATGGGGCCCGTCCTGCCACAACCAAGCGCCCGAGAAATCGGCTGGAAATAAGAAAGCCTGCCACGTGGAGCCGAGTGGTCAGCCGTTCTGTACATCCATGTACGTCTGCGTACACTATCGTCATGACTTCGATGACCGTCAGCGAGGCACGGGCCAACCTCCCCGAGCTACTCACCCGCGTGGACAACGGCGAGGAGATCACAATCACCCGGCACGGCCGCCCAGCAGCCGTGCTCATCCGCCCCGATGCGCTGCGTGCCCGTCGGGCGCACGCCGCGCTGGCCGACGCCGAACGCATCCACGAACTGCTCCAGACCGCGCGAGCCACGCCGCTACCGACATCGGGTGGCTTGAGCGTGACCCGCGCCGAGGAACTGATCCGCGAAATCAGAACCGGCCGTGAGAACCGATAGTGGATGCCTTCGACGCCGACGTACTCATCTACGCGGCCACCACGGACCACCCACTCGGCCGTCGGGTGGCCGCACTGTTCCCGGTCGCGCCCCCGAACGACGCCGACCCCCCGGTCGGTGTCGGCTCACTCCTGCTGCTGCCGGAGGTGCTCGCCAAGCCGCTGCGTGACAGCGACGCCGACGAGGTCCGGATGCTGGCGGGTCTACTGGCGCGCCTCGAGCTGCTCCCCCTCGATCGGGCAACCGCCGAACTCGCCGTCGCGCTGTCCAGTCGGTACCGACTGCGGGCGACTGACGCCAGCCACCTGGCCACCGCGGTCGCGGTGGGCGCGGACCGGTTCATCACCAACAACCAACGCGACTTCCCAGCGACGATCAGCGAGATCCGCGTCATTTACCCCGCAGACCTCCCCGACGCCATCTAAACCGCCGGTCACCCACCGGCTGTTGTGACAGGACTTCAAAAAGAAGTGTAGATAATTGGCACGAACCGGACGAACCGATAGCAGCTTTTCTACCTACGCCTTCGATCATGACGGTGAGCTCACCGGAAAACCCAGATCGGCAGCTGCAGCGGTCAGCTCCCGATCGTAGGTGACGAAGTCGGTCAGTTCGCTCCGGAACGGATCCGCGCTGGCCAGGTGGATGGCGTCAAGCGAGCCCAACCTCGGAACACGGTAGGCAATGGCGCGGGCGAGCACGGTGCTGGTGACATCCACGAGATACACGCCCCGCAGGGCCTGGCCCGTGAAGTAGGGCACCCGCTGGTGGTCGGCACCCGCGCGCAACAAGGTACGAGTGATCTCCAGCTGGGTCAGTCCACTGGTGACCAACTCGGTCCCCTCCGCAAGCAGCGCACGCCAAGCCCTCAGCGCCTCGGTCTCCTTCTCCTGCTTGATGAACTTCAGCAGGGCGCAGGCGTCGAAATAGATCAACGACTGCGCTCCCGGTCCCGGTCCGCAACGAGGACCTCGGCCAGGCTCTCGACGTCAGGCGCCAGATCGGGGATCACATCCGGAATGCCCCGTTCGGCGGGGGCTCTGGCGTCTCCGGTGGCGACCATCTGCTGGAGAGTGCCCGGCTGATCAGCCTCAGGCACCATACGCAGTACCGGCTTGCCACGATCCGTGACAACGATCGAGACTCCGGAGCGCACCCGGGCTACCGCCTTGGAAGGGTTCTGATTGAGTTCTCGTAGACCGATGGTTTCCACGCATCGAATGTACCTACATCATGTAGATACATCAAGGACATCGGGCACCTCCACCATGCCCAGGCTCGACAAGTTCGGCCACGGAGGCCGGCTGCGGACGAGGCCGGGAGGAAGCCACCGGGACCATACTGTTGTGTTGCTCAGCCGTCGGCGGCCACAGCGGGGACCGGCTGCTGGACGGACCACGCGGCGGGCAGGGACAGGACCATGGTGAGCCCACCGCCGGGAGTGTCGTCGGTGACGAGGGAGCCGCCCATGGCCTCGGCCAGACCGCGGGAGAGGGCGAGCCCGAGCCCGACGCCGGTGGTGTTGTCCCGGTCGCCGAGGCGCTGGAACGGCTGGAAGACCCGGTCACGGTTCTCCGCCGGGATGCCGGGCCCGCGGTCGATGACACGCAGCTCGACCCGGTCGTCCAAAGCGCTCGCGGTGATGACGGGATGGGTTCCCTCCGGGGAGTGCCGCAGGGCGTTGGACGCGAGGTTGACCACGATCCGCTCCAGGAGCGTGGGGTCGGCGTAGATGTCGGGCAGGCCGTCCGGCACCTGGATCTCCACCGTCCGTCCGGGTGGCCCGATCTCGTCGAGGGCGTGCGGGACGACGTCGTCGAGGCCGGTCTGGCGGGGGAAGACGCTGAGCACACCGGCCTGCAGCCGGCTCATGTCCAGAAGGTTGTCGACGAGCCGGGTGAGCCGGTCCATGGATTCGTCGGCCGTGGCGAGCAACTCCGCCTGTTCGGCCGGCGTCCAGATGACGTCACGACTGCGCAGGCTGGCGATGGCGGCTTTGGCCGAGGCCAGTGGTGAGCGCAGATCGTGACTGACCGCGGCCAGCAGGGCGGTGCGGACCCGGTCGGCTTCGGCCAACGGCCCGGCTTCGGCGGCCGCTTCGGCAAGCCGACGCTGCTCAAAGGCGAGCGCGGCCTGCGCGGCGAACGCGGCGAGTATCCGACGGTCCGCGGCGGGCAGTGGGCGTCCACGTAACACCATCGCGAGGTTGTCCCCGACCGGCACGTCCACGTCGCCGTCCTCGGGCCGCGCGCACGGGTCGATACCCACGCTGTGGACGGCACGCCAGCCACGGCCACCCAACCGAGCCGGTCGGTTGCCCTCCGATGCCGCGTCTACCTCCGCGGCGCCTGCCCCTCCGGGGCCCGCCTTTGCCCTGCCTGCCTCCCCGGTGCCCTGCCCGCCTTCGTCCGTACGTTCGAGGAGGGTCGCGGCCGTCATCCCGAACGTCTCCCGGACCCGCTCGAGCAGGGCCGGAAGCGCGTCCTCACCGCGTAGGACGCTGCCGGCGAGCACCGACAGGGTGGTGGCTTCGGCGGATGCCCGCACCGCCTGGCTGTAGCGGCGAGCGGCAAGATCGACTACTCTGCTGACCATGACCCCGACGAGGACGAAAGCAACAAGAGCAAAGGCGTTATTACGCTCCGCTATCGTCCAGCGGTGCCGGGGTGCGGTGAAGAAGTAGTAGTTCAGCAGCAGGGAACTGGCGACCGCGGCGAGCAGCGCGGGCCAGAACCCGCCCACCAAGGCCGCGATCACTACCGCCAGCAGGTAGACAAGGACGTCGGTGGTCACGTTGAGCGAGCCCCGGGAGTGCGCGAGCACAACCGTCAGCAACGGCAGGAGACCGACGGCCATCGCGGTCGCGATCAGCCGGCGCCGGGGCTCGAGCCCGTGGGCGAGACGCGGCAGGCGCCGCCCGCGACCGGCTTCCTCGTGGGTGACCATGTGGACGTCGATCGACCCCGACAGTTTCGTGGTGGTGACGCCGATCCCGGGGCTGAGCATCTGGGCGAAGCGCCCCCGCCGGCTGGCTCCGAGCACCAGCTGGGTGGCGTTCTCCGCGCGGGCGAAGTCCAGCAGCGCGGTCGGGACGTTGTCACCGATGACGTGGTGGTAGGTGCCGCCGAGGCTTTCCACCAGCGTCCGCTGGTGGGAGAGTGCCTGGGGGTTCGCCCCGGTCAGTCCGTCGGAGCGGGCGACGTGCACCGCGAGCAGGTCGGAGCCCTTGCTGCGGTCGGCGATCCGGACCGCCCGACGGATCAGCGTGTCGCCCTCGGACCCACCGGTGAGAGCGACGACGACCCTTTCCCGGGTTTCCCAGGTGCCGGCTATTCCGTGTTCGGCCCGGTACCGGTCGAGCTGTTCGTCGACCTTGTCCGCGACCCACAGCAACGCGATCTCCCGCAACGCGGTGAGGTTGCCCACCCGGAAGTAGTTCGACAGCGCCGCGTCGATCTTCTCGGGAGCGTAGATGTTACCGTGCGCCATCCGCCGGCGCAGCGCCTCCGGTGCCATGTCGACCAGCTCCACCTGGTCGGCCTGGCGGACGACCTCGTCGGGCACCGTTTCCCGTTGCGACACCCCGGTAATCGTCTCGACGACGTCGTTGAGCGACTCCATGTGCTGGATGTTGACGTTGGAGATGACGTCGATACCCGCCTGAAGGAGCTCCTGGACGTCCTGCCAGCGCTTTGCGTTGCGGCTGCCGGGGACGTTGGTGTGCGCGAGCTCGTCGACAAGCGCAACCGCGGGCCTGCGTTCGAGCACGGCGTCCACGTCCATCTCGGTGAACGTCGAACCGCGGTAGGAGATCTCCCTACGCGGGACGACTTCCAGCCCCTTGAGCAGCGCGACCGTCTTGGGACGACCGTGGGTCTCGACGAAGCCGACGACCACGTCGGTACCCCGTTCCCGACGCCGGTGCGCCTCGTCAAGGGCGGCAAAGGTCTTGCCCACGCCCGGCGCCGCGCCGAGGTAGACACGCAGGGTTCCCCGACTCACGACATCTATCGTGCGCCGTCCCGACCATCGTGCGCCATCCCGCGTCGGCGGCGAGTGACGAACTTTTCCCGCTCCGACCGCGTCTGCCGCTGCGATCACCGTGATCACATCGATCGAAACCTGACGACCACCCTGATCGGAAGCCGGCCGGCACGCCGTAACAGACCACACGCCGTAACAGACCAACAGGCGAACAGCAGTCCGGGGATCCGGGCACGGAAAAATCATGATCGCGCCATCTTTATTTATTCGGACGTTTCAAATTAATCCGCTGCATGTTTCAGAGTGGGTCCGGGCGCGGTGGCATCCGCCGTATTGGCAACCGGAGGCATCCGAAGCAGTAAAGAAAGTTCAGTGAGTTGCGTTATAGATGGACTCAACGGACGAACGGGCCGTTACCGTATCGACTATGGCGCCAGCGGGACTTTCCTGGCAGACACTGCACGATGTCGGTGCGCTCGCATTAGTCGACACCGCCTCGCAGCGAGCTGCCGCGGTTGCACGACCGTGTACCCCTGAATTGGACATCACCGACATCGTGGAAGCCGAACGGCTGGTCCAGGCGTGGGCGGACACGACCACCCGCCAGGAGGCGGAGGAGGCTTTGGCCACGCGCCTGCGGGTCGACGCCGTGCGCATCCTGCAGTCGCTGAGCTGGCTGCTGGCGATGTGGGCGGTGACGCTGCACCTGCGGACCGGCGAACAGCCACACATGGTCATCCGGTCGCTGACCTACCGCGGGGTATGGCGCGGCGCGCAGGCACCCCATGCGGAGGGGGTGTGGGAATCGCTCAGCGAGCGGATCCGCGTCGGCGCATTGGCCGCGCTGACGGGAGACACCGAGACCACGAACGCGTTCCGGCTGGCGATCCAGCGGCCTCCGGGCATCGCCGAGGTCCTGCTGCACCACGCCCTGGTGGTGATGGACGATCTCGCCCGCAGCATGCACGCCATCGGTGTCGACCCGACCGACCTCGCCCGCACCCTGGCCGTGTACACCGCGGAACCCCCGGCCATCCAGCCCCCGTCCTTCCGTCCGTTGAACTGACCATGTGAACTGGCCATGTGAACTGGCCATGCGGCCCGAACCGGCCCGGTCACCACCGCCGCTCCGGCCGTCAGGCCGGCCCTCGGTCCGGTCAGTCGCCACTGTCGGTGATGACATGCCGGTGGATGTGTTCCGCTGCCGGGTCGGGCAGCGTCGGGACAGCCGTTCGGACGTGCTGCGCGAGCTCGTCGGCGGCCCGTTCGACCTCATCGGTGAATGCCTGCCCCAGCAGACCGCACGCGTCGAGGTGCCGTCGTAGCCGCACGATCGGATCGTGGGCGCGCCACCGTTGGACCTCCTCGGCCCCGCGGTAGCGACTCGGGTCGTCGGCAGTGGAATGCCCGCCGAGCCGGTAGGTGTACGCCTCGATGAACGTCGGTCCGCCGCCACTGCGGGCCCGGTCGGCGGCGGCACGGGTGACAGCGTGTACCGCAACCACGTCGTTGCCATCGACGAGGACTCCGGGCATGCCGAAACCCTCGGCCCGCCGGTGCAGCCCTACCCGGGCCTGCCGGGAAACCGGCGTGGAGATCGCCCACTGGTTGTTCTGGCAGAAGAAGACCATGGGCAGGCGGTCGACCGCGGCCCACGACATCGCCTCGCTGGTGTCGCCCTCGCTTGCGGCGCCGTCCCCGAAGTAGACGATCACTGCCTCGTCGCCGGAGAGCCGGCTCGGCCATCGCCGCTGGTCCATCTGAATCCCCCGGGCGTACCCGACCGCGTGCAACGTCTGCGTACCGAGCACCAGCGTGTACGCCCGGACCCGATGGGCACCGGGGTCCCAGCCGCCGAAGTCGGTTCCGCGGAACAGGCTGAGCAGCTGGCTGGGCGGAATACCGCGTGCAAGGGCGACGGCGTGCTCACGGTAGCTGGGAAACACCTCGTCATAGTCACGCAATGCGTGCACCGACCCGACCTGCGCGGCCTCCTGCCCGGCAGAGGTCACCCACAATCCGAGTTCGCCGGTACGCGCCAGGGCCGTCGCCTCCTCGTCGAACCGGCGGACCATGACCATCTCCCGGTAGAAGCGCCGCAGCAGCACCGGATCGGCTTCGGCACGGTACCCCCCACTGCCGGTGTTCCCCGGAGCGCCGCCCGGAAGGAGCCGCACCATGGTCCGCGGGGTCGTTCCCAGGGGCACCCCGCCGGGTCCCACAGCGCTGTCGGGTCCCCCAGTGCCGTCGGGTCCCCCAGTGCCGTCG